>CBDULG010000429.1:0-2567 GCA_965367985.1 uncultured Rhodocyclaceae bacterium | reverse complement strand
ATTGGAATACAAATGACAGACACCCCGCCCGCCCGCCCGTCGAAGGAGGACATTGCGCGATTGCCGGCCTTCGAAGGATTGCCGCCCGCGCGCATTCACCTCGTGACCAGCCGCGAGCAGGTCGACTTTGCCCTGCGCGCGCTCACCGGAGTGCGTTGCATCGGGTTCGACACCGAGAGCAAGCCGACTTTCCGTGCCGGCGATGTCTCCGGCGGGCCGCATGTCATTCAACTGGCGACGCTCGAAGACGCTTTTATCGTTCAGGTCGGCCCGGCGACGCCAATCGATTTTCTCAAGATCGTTCTTGAGTCGAAGGCGATCACCAAGGCCGGTTTTGGTCTCAAGTCCGATCGCGGCCCGCTGCAGGAAAAACTCGGCCTGCGCATTGCCGAAACGGTCGATCTGTCACACGCCCTGCGCAAGCTGGGGTATCGGCAGGCGGTTGGCGTGAAGGCGGCGGTCGCCATCGTTCTGGGCCGGCGGCTGCAAAAATCCCGGGCGATCAGCACCTCGAACTGGTCACTGCCGACGCTCAGTGCAAAACAGTTGCGCTATGCCGCCGATGACGCCCACGCTTCGCTGGCGGTGTATCACGCGCTCGGTCTGGATGGCGTGTCGCTGTGAAATGGCGACGAGCCGCGGAAACATAGTGGAGTGGTGCGATCTTGACGGAAATCCCAATCGACGCTCGAGTCTCAGTGCTTGTTGACTGTGCAAGGTGCGCACGGCGTGTTGCACGCGGGACCGTTCTGGGTACCGGCCTTCGCCGGCACGACGACAGGTGCGCCGTCAGGGGACCGCTTCCGCGCCCGTCATCCCCGCGCAGGCCGGAATCCAGACGCTGCGCCGATGCCGTCGAACTGATCGCCCCTGAAGCGCCAAATCGACATTCGAGTGGCAGTGCTCGTTGGCTGTTGACAGTGCGCACGGAATGTCGCCCGCGAAACCGTTCTGGGTACCGGCCTTCGCCGGCACGACGGCAGGTGCGCCGTCAGGGGACGCTTCAGCGCCCGTCATTCCGGCGCAGGCCGGAATCCAGACGATGCGTCATCGATGCCAATATCGCATCCGCCCTGGCGCGGCGGCGGCTGGCTGGTTCATTCGAGTTGATGGCTACTCAGGATCCAAACGGCGAGGAACACTACACTAGCGCTTTCGCAGACAACTCGACAATGCAGGAGAAACGCAAATGAAGCGTATCGATCATGGTTCCGGCGGCAGTGTGGACGTGCTCAACATCGTGGACGACGCAAGGCCGTCGCCGGCCGCCGGGCAGGTGCTGATCGAAGTCGAGTTTGCTGGCGTCAATCGTCCCGACGTGCTGCAACGTTCGGGTGCGTATCCGCCGCCGCCCGGCGCCTCGCCCCACCTCGGGCTGGAAGTGTCCGGCACGATTGCCGCGGTGGGCGAGGGCGTAACGGCGTGGAAGACGGGCGATCGCATGTGTGCACTGACCCCCGGCGGCGGTTACGCCGAATTCTGCGTTGCCGACGCGCGCCATTGCCTGCCGGTGCCAGCGGGCCTTACGATGCTGCAGGCCGCGGCCTTGCCGGAAACCTATTTCACCGTGTGGGCCAACGTATTCGACCGCGCGCATCTGGCACGCGGCATGTCGCTTTTAGTCCACGGCGGTTCGAGTGGCATCGGCCTCACCGCGATTCAACTCGCGCACGCCTTCGGCGCGACCGTCTACACGACGGCCGGAAACGACGAGAAGCTGCAAGCGTGCACCCGCGCCGGCGCGAAGCGCGCAATCAACTACCACAGCGAGGATTTCGTCGACGTCATCAAGCAGGAGACCGGCGGGCGAGGCGTGGATGTCATCCTCGACATGGTCGGCGCGCCCTACGTCAAGCGGAACCTCAAGTGCCTCGCGCTCGAGGGTTGCCTGGTGCAGATTGCCTTCCTCGAAGGCAGCCGCTTCGAGTTCGACGCGGCGCCGCTCATGGTCCGCCGGCTGACCCTGACCGGCTCCACGCTGCGCGCACGCTCCGATGAGCAGAAGGCGGAGATTGCACGTCGTCTGCTCGAGAACGTGTGGCCCTTGCTGGCGCAAGGCAAGTGCCTGCCGGTCATTCACAAAGTATTCCCGCTCGGCAAGGTGCGCGACGCGCATGCGCTCATGGAGAGCAGCAAACACATCGGCAAGATCATGCTGGTGGTGAAGGGGGACGGCGCGGCATCGGTGTGACCTGAGTGGAACGCGCGATCCGGTCCGGCGTCGGCGTCTTGATGCGCCACGATCAGGGCCGCCCCGAACCGCGCCGGTGTGTTGGTGCAGCGCCTTGGCTGCGCGCAAAAATTCCATGTTTTTGGAAACGCCGCGTTAGCTCGGTTATCGTTGGCCTTGAACATGTGCGCTTACAAGCGCGGTTTCGCCAAATCAAGCGCAATGCGGTTATTCTTGCCCACAAAAAACAGCATCGAAATCACCCCAACCGGAACGACGCGTAAATGAAAGGCACCACAACGCCGGCGGAATTTGACTGCGACGTGCTGGTGATCGGTGGTGGACCGGCCGGTTCGACAGCCGCCGCGCTGCTGGCGGAAAAAGGCCCTCGCGTCAC
>CBDULG010000428.1:0-2588 GCA_965367985.1 uncultured Rhodocyclaceae bacterium | reverse complement strand
GGCACGCAGCACGCGCTGGAAGCTCGATTCGCTGGCCAGATACACCCCCTCGTCGGCAAGCATCGGCACGATGCGCGCAGGCGGCAGCGCGGCGAATCGAGGCTCATTGGCCACCGCGAGAATCTGCGCCTGCTCAGCCACGCTCAACGCATGCGCGGGCGTCGGCCGTTCGGTTTGCGGGCGCCGGTCGCTGCGAATGCGCCCATCGCGCATCCGCCAACGTTGCAGGGTTCGCACACTGATGCCGGCGATCTCGCAGGCCAGCGCCAGACGTGCGCCGGCCCTATGGGCAATGCCGATCTGATGGACCAAAGTGCGGCGATCTTCCAGGCCGATCATGCGTCCTCGTCCCTGTCCTTGTGGAAGATCACCTCGAGCTTTTTTGACAGCACCAGCAGCGCCGCCGTCTCGGCCAGGGCCTTGTCCTTGCGCCGCAGGTCTCGCTCCAGCGCCTTGATCCGCCGACGGTCGGCCTTCGTCTCCCGCGCACTTGCGCGCGCCTCTTCCGGTTCAGCCAGTGCCTGGGTCGCAGCTTGCCGCCATTGCTCCAGATCCTGCGGGTACAGGCCATTCTCGCGGCACCACGCGCTCTTGCCCGCTTCATCGAGCGCCGCCGTCGCCAACACCGCCTCAAGCCGAGCCGCCGCTGTCCAGGCCCGCTCGCGAGCGGGCCTGGACAGCGCATCCGCACGCCAACGCTCCAATGTCGTCACCGACACACTGAGATCTCGCGACACCGTCTCTACCGGTGCGCTCTCCGGTGGAATCAGCCTCGCCACCGCTCTGTCCTTGAATGCTTGTCCGTATCTTGCCAATTCGTTCTTCCAAAATCGCCCTCACGTTTAGATTCTATCGAGGCGACATCTATTCTGACTCAGAGGGGGTTTCCCCCGGCACAGCGATCGGGCCCGGCGTGGCGCCAGGCCCGAGTCGCGCGCGCGGCACGGGATATCGACCTCAAAGGCACGCCCGGAATGATGCCGCGTCGGCGCACGGTTCGATTTCACGACATGCCCTCTCTTGTCGGCGCAGTGTATGACGCGGGAACACACAAGATCCCGGTTCGACGCGCGCTTGCGCCGTCCCCAATCGTCTCGTAATGGCGAGGCCTGGGCCTTCGTGATCTTGCCCGCTGAAGCAAGCGAAAAGCTGCCGAGGCGCGGTCGAACAACGGTCGACGGGACGATCAACGGCCATGGATTCAAGGCCTTGCTTGAACCCGATGGTCAGAAAAGCCACTGGCTGAAAATCGACCAAAAGCTGCTCGGAGACGCCGGCGCAGATTTTGGTGAGGTCGCTCGAATTGAAATCATGGCGGCGGAGCAGGAGCTTGAACCGGATGTGCCCTCTGACCTGCTCGAGGCATTACAGGCCGCCCCCGAGGCTCGGGCCACGTGGGAGAAGACGACCACCATTGCTCGCATCGACTGGATTCACTGGATTACGTCAGCCAAGCAGGCGAAGACGCGCACGAAACGGATCGCCGATGCGTGTGACATGCTCGCCGCGGGAAAGAAAAGGGTCTGCTGTTTCGATCCTTCCGGCTACTACAGCAAGGCCTTCAGTGCACCGCAAGCCGCGGAGTAGCGGGTAGCGGTTTTCAGTTGAATCACCGCGGCGTGCACCTGCCCGAAGGCGTGGTGATGGTGACGCCAAGGCGCGGCCGCGTCGTCGAACACGACGATGTTCTGACCCCGTTGCTGGTCGAGTACGATGTGCTACGCATCGCCGACCGATCTGAAAGCGTGTAAACCAACGCACCCGTTTCGCTCTACACCCAACCCGCTGGAGACACCCCATGAAAGCCATTGCCTATAAGAAATCCCTGCCCATCGACGACGCCGATTCCCTGCAGGACATCACGCTGCCCGATCCGGTCGCCACCGGTCAGGATCTGTTGGTCGAGGTCAAGGCCATCTCTGTCAATCCGGTCGACACCAAGATCCGCCAGAACGTCGCGCCAGCGGACGGCGAATGGAAGGTGCTCGGCTGGGACGCCGCCGGCGTGGTGCGCGCGGTTGGCCCGGACGTCACGCTGTTCAAGCCGGGTGACCGGGTATGGTACGCCGGCGACCTGACCCGCCCCGGCACAAACGCCGAGTTGCACCTGGTCGACGAGCGCATCGTCGGTCGCATGCCGGCCAGCCTCGAATTCGCCGAGGCGGCCGCCTTGCCGCTGACTGCCATCACCGCATGGGAAATGCTGTTCGATCGCCTGCAACTGGTGCCGGGCAAGCAGGCCACGCCTTCGCAATTGCTGATCGTCGGCGCGTCGGGCGGTGTCGGTTCGATCATGACGCAACTGGCGCGCCGTCTTACCGGCGTCACCGTCATCGGCTCTGCTTCGCGGCCCGAGACGCAGGACTGGGTGCGCGAGCTGGGCGCCCACCACGTTATCGACCACAGCCGGCCGCTCAGCGAGGAGATCACGCGCCTTGGCCTCGAGCCGATCAGTCACGTGGTGAGTCTTACGCACACCGATCAACATTTGCCGCAAATCGTCGAGCTGATCGCGCCCCAGGGTCGATTCGGCCTGATCGACGATCCCGAGGCCCTCGACGTCAAAACGCTCAAGCGCAAATGCGTCT
>CBDULG010000427.1:0-2592 GCA_965367985.1 uncultured Rhodocyclaceae bacterium | reverse complement strand
CTGAACCCATCCTCGATGACTATCTCCAACGCATGCTGTCCCGCCCGGCGGTGGCTCGCGCCAAGGCGCGCGAGGCCGAAGCAAAAGCGTCTGGCGACGGACCGCGCGCGTCAGCCGATTAGGGGAAGTACACCGTGAATCCACGCCCGAATCACACTGGATGCGGATCGCCCGGCACCACGGACTCATCGGGCGCCTCGGGCACATCCGGGAGTTCGTCCGATACGCAGGGGCGCCCCCACACCACCTGGCCGTAGTCGAAGCCCAACTCGAGCGAGGGTTTGACGATCGCGAAATAAGGCGAAATGTCGAAATCGCGCGGCGTGAACAAGCTGTGGTGGCGGCGGTGGAAGACCTCCGTTTCGCATTCGTCACAGTACTCGGGATCTTCAGGCCGCGCCGGACGATGGCTAATCGCCGGCAGAATCGGGTATTCGACACTTTGAAAAGCCTGCGCAATCAAGGTCGAGCAAATCGCGCGCGTCGGCTCACCGCTGCCCAGCGACAGCAGGCGCCGGCGAAAACGCGAAGGCACCGGGGGATTGGGCAGCAGGTAGCGCACCAGATCGAAGACGTTCTTGAGGTCGTACTGCACCCCAATGCGGGTGGCAGCGTAGTGGATGACTCTTGCGCGATCCGCGATCGTCAGCCCAATCGGCCGGCAGATACGCGTGTGCAACCCGACATAGCGCGACAGTGGCGTTGCGATCACACCGCGCTCGGTATCCGCTTCGATCAACATCGGCGCATCATCGCCAACGCCGGGCACAACACCCGACCCCACAAACAGCGCTGCATGCGACCAAGTCGATTGCGTCAGATACTTGATTGCCGAACTGACACGGCGATTACCCTCGACCAGCACGATGTCGCCGGGTTGCAGCACGGCCGTCAGGGTTTGCAGGTCATGCTGCGCTGCAGGACGGTAATCGGGTAGTTCCTTGTTCAGGTAGTGCGCCAGCACACGACCCAAACGGCGCATCAAACCGATCGCCATGGCGCCCCTCCTTCGTCTTCTTCTTCTGTTGGACGACCGCGCACGGAGCCGCGTTACAGGCCGCGCAGCAGGGGGCGCGCACTGTCGCGCCAGTCCAGCATGGCGACCCGCCGGCGACGCCCGGCATGTCGCCCGTGACTGCGGCCCGTCGCGCCCATCAACGCGCGCAGTTGCCGCGGCCGCGGTGCAGCACCACTGCGCAGCAAGGCAAGCTGCATGAGGCGCATCAGCCCCGCCTGGGCGAGCAGCGACACCGACGACACCAGAAACAGCAGCCACGCGTCAGAATCCGAGAATAGCGGATGCAGACTGCCGCCGCTCACCCGCACAACGAGCGCCACCACGAAGTTGACGATCGCCAGCGCGATTGCGCCGCGGATCAGTAGCGACCACCATCGCAGCAGCGTCTCGCGGGATACCTGTTTTTGCGCTCGCATTGGCGCGTCTCCGAAGTGCCTACCTATTTTCGATGGTCACACGGAGAATTTGTTCCGGGCTGCCGGGACGGCTGCGCGGTGCGGCCCGGGGCCGCACCGCGGCCTCGGGCCAATGAAGTCTGCAAACGAAGCGCTTAGCGCTGCACTTGTGTCACATCGCGCACCGCGCCGGTATCAGCGCTGGTGGTGAGCGCCGCATAGGCCTGCAATGCCGCGGAGACCACGCGGTCACGATTTTCCGGCCGCCAGGCGGCTTCGCCCCGCGCGTTCATGGCCTCGCGTCGCCGCGCCAGCTCGTCTTCGCTGATGGCCAAATGGATGCGCCGGTTGGGAATGTCGATCTCGATCGTGTCGCCTTCTTCGACCAGCGCGATCGCACCACCGCAGGCCGCCTCCGGCGAAACATGGCCGATCGACAAGCCCGAAGTGCCGCCCGAGAAGCGGCCGTCGGTGAGCAGCGCGCAGGCGGCGCCGAGGTGTTTGGATTTCAGGTAGGAGGTCGGATAGAGCATCTCCTGCATGCCGGGTCCGCCCTTCGGACCTTCGTAGCGGATCACGACCACGTCGCCCGCTTTGACCTTGTCGCCGAGAATGCCCTCGACCGAGGCCTCCTGGCTTTCGAACACCACCGCGCGGCCGCTGAACTTCCAGATCGACTCGTCGACGCCGGCCGTCTTGACGATACAGCCGTCCTCGGCGATGTTGCCGTAGAGCACCGCCAGCCCGCCTTCCTGGCTGAATGCGTGGGCCTTGTCGCGGATCACGCCGTGCGAGCGATCGCGGTCGAGCTCCTTCCAGCGGCGGTCCTGACTGAAGGCCTGCTGGGTGGGCACGCCGCCGGGTGCGGCACGGTAGAAACTGGTCACTTCCTTGCCCTCTGCCTGCATCACATCCCAGCGCGCCAGCGCCTCGCTCATCGATTCGCTATGCACCGTGCGTGACTCGCCGTGGATCAGGCCGGCGCGATCCAGTTCGCCAAGAATGGCCATGATGCCGCCGGCGCGATGCACGTCTTCGACATGCACGTCGGCAATCGCCGGCGCCACCTTGCACAGGCAAGGGACACGGCGCGAGATGCGGTCGATGTCGGACATGGTGAAATCCACGCCGGCCTCGCGCGCCGCGGCGAGCAGGTGCAGCACGGTATTGGTCGAGCCG
>CBDULG010000426.1:0-2605 GCA_965367985.1 uncultured Rhodocyclaceae bacterium | reverse complement strand
TGCTTGGATTCGCCGGCTGCGCGCTGACAGACATTGGCTATCCGGAACGCGCTCTCCCGATTCTGCGCCACGCGGTCGAGCTGAACCCCGCCAATGCGCAAGCCTGGGCGGCGCTCGGTTCGTGCTGCCTGCTGCTCGGGCGGACGGACGAGGCCATCGAGCACCTGTCGCACAGCATTGCCATCAGCCCGCTGGACAGCCGCCTTTCGATTTGGGGGGCGCTGCTCACGCTCGCGCTGCTGTCCACCAACGACCTCGAAAGTGCGCTGGATCAAGGCACCCTCGCCTGTCAGCGCGACGATCGCGACTACATGCCGCGTGTCGCGCTCGCTGCGGTCCATCTGGCGCGTGGCGACACCGAACGGGCCAAGCGTTCAATACTCGATGCCAAGCGTATCAAGCCCGATCTGTCGACGCGGCAGCTCGCATCGTTTGTGGGAAAGGACGCTGCCGCGGCATTGGCGGCGCTCGGCGCGCTCGAATGCAGCCGCAGCGGCAATTGACGATCGTCTCGACGCACACCTCACATAATCCCCACACATTCCCCACGTTCCCCTCAAGCCCGGTATTCCGCCGGCGAGCAAGCTGTGTCCAACGGTCAGGCAGGCAATCGACCGTTGAATCGACAAGACAGCCACAACACGAGAGAGGAACCGTAAATGACCTACACCAACACACTCACACGCGCCGACACCCCCGACTACACCGCGATCAAGTCCAAGCAACAAATGGTCTGGGGTTCGGGCGACTACGGGCGCATCGGCGTCACCTTGCAGATCACCGGCGAGAGCCTGTGCGAGGCAATGGATCTGCGCGCCGGGCAATCGGTGCTCGACGTCGCCGGCGGCAACGGCAATGTCTCGCTGGCCGCGGCGCGACGCTTCTGCAAGGTCATCACCACCGACTATGTGCCCGCCCTGCTCGCGCAGACACAGCAGCGCGCGCAGGCCGAAGGGCTCGCCATCGAAACCCAGGAGGCCGACGCGGAAAACCTGCCATTTGCGGACGGCATGTTCGACAACGTGGTGTCGACCTTCGGCGTGATGTTTACGCCCAACCAATCGCAGGCCGCCGCGGAGCTCGTCCGTGCCTGCCGGCCCGGCGGTAAGATCGGCCTCGCCAACTGGACGCCGGACGGCTTCATCGGCCAGTTGTTCAAGACCATCGGGCGCCACGTGGCACCGCCGGCGGGCGTGCAGTCACCCGCCAACTGGGGCACCGAGGCCTTCCTGCACCAGCATTTCGGCCCATGCACCCGTGCGATCGAGATCACGCGCCGCGACTTCAACTTTCGCTACCAGTCGCCAGAGCACTGGCTCGATGTATTCACCACGTATTACGGGCCAACGCTCAAAGCGTTCCAGAGCCTGGATGCCGACGCGGCACGCGCACTGCGCGACGAGATTCGCGCGCTGATCGGGCAGCACAATCGCGCCGGCGACGACAGCATGGTGGTGCCATCCACCTACCTCGAAGTCGTGATCACGCGCTGAGGCGGACCCCGCCGAGGACGGCGGCGGTCGAGCTGCCGCCGTCCTCGGCATGACAAACCAGCGAGCGAGGCACACGACCATGAACATCTCAACCGTGCAGCAAACACAGGCACCGCTGCGTGCGCGATACAAGAAAGACGCCACCGCCGCTCAGGTGGTGGACCACGCACGCACCATTCAATCGGATTCGCACGACCCCTTCCACAGCGCCGTCGAACCCATGCCGGGTGCCGGCGTGCGCGTCCCGGTGGGCGTGCATGCCGCGCTGGGCGGCCCGCACGACGCGCCCACGCCCGGCGACATCCTGTGCAGCGCGCTCGCCGCCTGCGCCGACAGCACCATCCGCATGATCGCCAACGCGCTCGGCGTTCAACTCACCTCGCTCGAGGTGACGGTCGAAGCCGATGTCGATGTGCGCGGCACACTGATGGTCGAGCGCGGCGTGCCGGTCGGCTTCCAGGCGATGCGCTGCCATGTGCGCATGCGCGTCGCAGAAAAAACCCCTGCCGAACTGCTTGAACGGCTCAAACGGGCCGCCGAGCATAGCTGCGTCGTGCTTCAGACTTTGCGTTCACCGCCGCCGGTGAGCATCGCGTTCAGTGCCGCGTGAGCTTTGATGCAGGGTGGTCGTGATAGTCCGTTCACACGACCATTCCGGAACGCGGCCCAAGCCCTTCGCCCAAGCGACCGGCCGTCGCTTATCAGTCATAAGCCTGGCATGCCGTGATGCGATAGAGACTTGCCAGAATCGTAGCCCGGATGCAGCGTAGCGGAATCCGGGACCATCAAACGACCTACGGTCGTTTCCGGATTCCGGCCTTTGGCCTGCATCCGGGCTACGTACCGGGTGCGCGGCGTGTTTGCGAAGTCGGCATCACGGCGTGCGACAACGGGCGTGGCTATTCGCCCGAACAGGATCCCCACGCATGACCGGCAATCCGAGGGCGGCGGGGATAAATAGACATTCGTCCCCGATCCGTCGTCTCGTCGCTGTTCAGCGCGGCCGGATTTCGAAACGCAGGTTCACGCCTTCAAGGGCGTTGAATCCAAGCAATGTTTGCACGGCCTCGCCGCGGGCACGCTTGAAGATGCCGGTGCCGCCGGTGACGGCA
>CBDULG010000425.1:0-2605 GCA_965367985.1 uncultured Rhodocyclaceae bacterium | reverse complement strand
TGTCAAACCGCGTACCGCGCTGGCGGCGCCTTGCTGCCGCAGCGGCCCACTATCTTCTGCCCCAGCATTGCGTCATGTGCGCACGGCGCAGTCGGGAGGGGCCGCTGTGTGCGCAATGTGCCGACGCGCTGCCGATGGCGCCACCTGGATGCCCGCGCTGCGCGGTGGCCGGATCGGCTTCTCATCTGTGCGGGCAATGCCAGCAGCGACAGCCGTCTTTCGATCGAACCGATGCGCTTCTCTCATATGTCAGCCCGGTCGATCGCCTCGTGCAGCGCCTCAAGTATGCCCACGACTTCGCAGTCGCGCGGGCGTTTGCCGGCGCCGTATTGACGCGCTTCGAACCGCCGGAAGTCGATCTCGTCGTGCCGGTGCCGCTGCATCGCGTGCGACTGCGCGAGCGCGGATTCAATCAGGCGGTGGAAATCGCCCGCCCGTTGGCGCGCGCTTGGAATATTCCGCTTGAAGGACATTGCGTCACGCGGAGCCGATCGACGCCGGCACAGGCCGGATTGCCTTGGCGCGAGCGTCACCGCAATCTGCGCAATGCGTTTGTCTGCGAGCGCGATCTCGCGGGAAAACGCGTACTCGTTGTCGACGACGTGATGACCACCGGCGCCACGCTCGATGCCGTGGCGCGCTGCCTGAAATCCGCCGGCGCGGACGTGGTGATCAACCTGGTCATTGCCCGCACGCCGCCACCGCGTTGATTGCCACGGCGCGAGTCGTCACAATGGCGCCCCATGTTTCACGTCGTTCTCTATCAGCCGGAAATCCCGCCCAACACCGGCAATATCATCCGCTTGTGCGCCAACACCGGCGCCGCGTTGCATCTGATCAAACCGCTCGGTTTCCTGCTCACCGACAAGGCGGTGACGCGGGCTGGCCTGGATTATCACCACATGGTTGGGGTGCGCGAGCATGAATCCTGGTCTGCATTCCGCGACGAAGTTCCGGATGGCCGCACATTCGCGCTGACGACGCGCGCCGAGCGCTGCTACGCGGATGCGCGCTTTCGCCCGGGTGACGTGCTGCTTTTCGGTGCTGAAACACGCGGCTTGCCCGACTGGTTGCATGCGGAGCTTGCGCCGGCGTGTCGTCTGCGCGTGCCGATGCGCCACCACAGCCGAAGCATGAACCTCTCCAATGCCGTGGCCGTCGTGCTTTATGAAGCGTGGCGGCAGTGCGGATTTGGCGACGGTTGCTGATTTATCCGGGCGGAGCGCGTCATTCGCTGCGCGGCTCGCGCGCAAGCAGGGATTCGACCGCGTCGCGCGCGCTCAGTCGGCCGCTGAGCAGCGCGTTGACCGCTTCGGTGATGGGCATTTCGACATTGAGCTTGGCGGCAAGCGCGACCGTCTCACGCGTCGTCGACACGCCCTCGGCCACATGACCCAGCTCGGCAAGGATGCGATCAAGCGGAACGTCCTTTGCCAGTTCCAGGCCGACGCGCCGGTTACGCGACAGGTCGCCGGTGCACGTCAGCACCAGATCGCCGAGGCCCGCCAGACCCATCATGGTTTCCTGCCGGCATCCCAGTGCAGTGCCCAGCCGCGCGATTTCGGCGAGGCCGCGCGTGATCAATGCGGCGCGCGTGTTCATGCCGAATCCGAGTCCGTCCGAGACGCCCGCGGCGATCGCCATGACGTTCTTCACAGCGCTGCCGACCTCGGCACCGATGACATCGCTACAGGCGTAAATGCGCAAGCGCGGCTGATGCAGCGCCTGCGCCCAGGTGCGCGCCTGGGCCAGATCTCGCGAGGCGAGGGCAACGGCGGCGGGCAGGCCGCTGGCAATCTCGCGGGCGAAGTTCGGCCCGGTGAGCACGCCGGACGGATAAGTGTCGCCAAGGCTCTCGGCAACAATTTCATGTGGCAATTTTCCGCTGCCGGCTTCGAATCCCTTGCACGCCCAAAGCACGGGCGCGCGCGTACCACTTCGGGCGAGTCGTTCGGCAAGCGCGCGTAACCCCGACACCGGGGTGACGACGATATGAAGCTCGGCACGCGCCATGACCGCATCGAGGTCGGCGTCGAGCTTCAGTTCATCCGGAAAGCGCGGGCCGGGCAGTAGCGCCTGGTTGGTGCGCTCGCGATCGCAGATCCGCAACGCCTCGGCATTGCGCCCCCAAAGCGTGGTTTCGTGAGGTCGGGCAAAGGCCATCGCCAGTGCCGTACCCCAGGCGCCGGCGCCATAAACAGATAGTTTCAACGCGACACCTCGTGCGGGTTTATGTGGCAGGCAGCGCGGCTGCGCTTCAATGGCCCCAAACGTCGACCCGGCGCACAAAGCCCCGGTCACCGTCGGCATGGCGTACCGGCAACCAACTTCCCCTCGGCGGGCCGGCGACCTGAAGAATGACGCCGCGCGTCGCCTCGAAACGCGTTGTCGCGTCGTCGGCGGCGGCGTCGCGAATCACGGCGCGTTCAGCCACGACCATGACCGACTGCGCATCGGACAGATTGTTGCGGGCGATCCATGCCAGGCGTCCGCTGCGATCGCGAACCTTCACCCATTTCTCGAGCGTGACGACGACCTCAAGCGGTGTGCCCGCCGAAACCACCAGCACGCGTTTCCCTTTCTCGGACGGCGTGTCGTAAAGAAT
>CBDULG010000424.1:0-2628 GCA_965367985.1 uncultured Rhodocyclaceae bacterium | reverse complement strand
GCGAGGACGTCTCCGGCGCGCACCTGCTGTCCTTCGCGCACCGCAATCGACTCGACGATACCGCCCTCGAGGCTCTGGATTTCCTGCACCCGGTCGGAGGGCATCACCGTACCGATAGCCTGGGCAGAAATGTCGAGCCGGGCAATGGTCATCCAGACCACCGCGAGCAACAGGAAAACGGCGATCAACAGCACCAGCGCGACGATCGCGCGCTGCGGTCCTCGGTCGTAGTCGGGGTGGGCGCTGAGCGCGTTGGTAGGTGCGTTCATGGCGAGGCCTTTCGGGTGGCCGGGTTGGCGGGCGCGCCGCGCAACTGGCGCAGAATGTCGTCGCGCGGTCCATCGGCGACGACGCGTCCGTTGTCGAGCACCACGAGACGGTCGACAAGCGGCAACATCGCGGTACGGTGGGTGACCAGCAGAAGCGTCATGTCATCGAGTTGGCGCAGGTTGTTGATGAGCTGCGCCTCAGTGGCCGGATCCATCATGCTGCTCGGTTCGTCGAGCAGCAGCATGCGCGGCCGGTGGGCGAGCGCGCGGGCAAGGGCGACGGCTTGGCGCTGCCCTCCCGAAAGCCGCTCGCCCCGTTCGCCCACTTCGGTGGCCAGGCCGTTGGGCAGGCGGGTGAGGGTGTCGCCGAGGCAGGCCGTGGCCAGCGCGTCGACCAGCGCTTCGTCGCTCACATCCGTGCTGCCAAGCAGAATGTTTTCGCGGATCGTGCCATGAAACAGCACGATGTCCTGCGGGACATAGCCGATCTGGCGGCGCAGGCTTTGCGGCTCCATCTCGCTGACCGAAATCCCATCGACCAACACGGAACCCTCGTCAGGGCTATACAGATTGAGCAGCATGCGCAGCAGCGTGCTCTTGCCCGAACCGATGCGGCCGATAAAGCCGACACGTTCGCCAGCGGCGATCTTCAGATTGAATCCGGCGAGCAGCGGTGCGCCATCGGGGTAGGCAAACGTGGCATCGCGGAACTCGATGTCACCGCGCAAGCGTGGCAGATGCAGGCTGTCGCGCTTGTCGTCGGTCGGCGCCATCATGATGCCGTCGAGCGCGCTCAGCGCGGTCTTGACCGATTCGGAACGCAGTATCAGCCCGGCGATCTGGTTGGCCGGTGCCATCGCCCGGCTCGATAACATCGAGACCGCGATCAGCTGCCCGAGCGTGAGTTCGTTCGCGCCGATCAGCAGCGCGCCGAACATCACCAGCAGCACCGTGCCAAGGCCGGTCATGGTGGAGGCGAAGGTGTTGCCGCCCGTCGCCCATTCGCGCATGCGCAGCGTGCTTTCGGAGATGCGTACGGTAAGCATTTCCCACTTGCGCCGCGCCCACGCTTCGGCGCCAAGGCACTTCACCGTGTCGAGCCCGTTCATGACTTCGAACAGGTGGGCAGTGCGCTGCGCGCCCTCCCGCATATTTTCGTTGAGCGCCGCGCCGATCGGTTTGCGCAGCCACCATGAAACGCCCAGGGTGATCGGAATGAGGACGAGCGGCACGACGACCAGCCAGCCGCCAACCAGCGCAATGATGCCGAGGAACAACAGCATGAAAGGCAGATCGCCGAGCAAGGTGACGGTAGAGGATGCGGCAAAGTCGCGCACCACTTCGAAGTCGCGCACGAGGTTGGCCAGCACACCGCCACTGGCCGGGCGGGACGCCGCGCGCAGCCGCAAGGCGTGCGAGAAGATGTGAGACGACAGATGCACGTCGGCGCGTCGCGCCGCGCTTTCCACCAGGTAGCCGCGCAGCAGCTTCATGATCAGGTCGAAGGCGGTCACCGCAATCGCCGCAGTGGTCAGCACGCGCAGACTGTCGATCGCGTTGTTGGGCACCACGCGGTCGTACACCGCCATGGTGTAGAACGGAATCACCGCACCGAACAGATTGATCACTGCGGTGGCAAGCAGAGCCCATAAGTAGATCGGGCGATTGGCACGGAAGACGTCCCAAAACCAGCGCTGCGGCTGCGGCAGGTGGTAGAGCAGGCTGCGTCGATCGAAGTGAAAGCGCGGGCGGGCAAAGTACCAGCGGCCGGGGTGCTCGTCGAGCAAGGCACTCAGCGCGATCCACTGCGTGCCGTCGATACCGGGTTGGTGGTATTCCACGCGCTCGCCATCGCGGCTGACCACCACCAGCGCATTGCCGTCATCACCCATCACCACCGCCGGCAGCATCGTGGCGCGCAGCTTTTTAGGCGTGACTTCGGCGGCGGTCAGCACGAGCCCCGCGTTGGCCGCGCATTCATGCAATTGCGCGGCGCTCACGTGACCGTCGGGCAATGGCACGCCGCCGACGATCTGCGCCCCTTCGACGGCGCGGCCGAAGAAGCGCGACAGGAACATCAGGCTATGCAGCGCGGGATCGGCAGCCGCGGCGGCCTGAGGGGGTAGGGTCATGGTGTTCATATCTGGACAGTTTTCCTTCGCTGACAAGAAGCGGCCGTCAGCGCGCCGAAATGATTGCATGGGCCAATCGGGCAAATGCGAACAAACATCACGAAAACCCTGCCGTTTCGGCTGCGGCGCCGCGCGTCGCGCGTCCGCTTCGGGTGCCTTTCTAAATGTCTATGAACTACGACCTTGTGCAGGAAAGCATGTGGGCGCGTGTCGACATAATTTACACA
>CBDULG010000423.1:0-2643 GCA_965367985.1 uncultured Rhodocyclaceae bacterium | reverse complement strand
AACGCGTTCGTTGACGTGAGCTGTCATGGGTACTCCATAGTCGTTACATGCAACAGCTCCGAAAGTTGCGGCGAGCAGCGTACACCGGCTCCGTCTTTCCTGCGTCGGACGGATGGCCGTCGGCGTTATCCGCCATGCGAATTCCAACCCACGGACGACGCCGAGATTTTCTGCCCTGCTCAATCGCAATGCTGCTTCCTCCAAGCGCTGCACCGGAACGGTCCCGTTCGCAGCGCGGCGCACCGCCCGAAACGCTCGCGTAGAATCCGCGCCATGCTTTATGAACTGGCGCGCCCGCTGCTTTTCGCACTCGACGCCGAAAACGCCCACACACTCACGCTCATGACGCTGGCGCGTGTCGGCGGATTGTTGCCATCGTCTGCCGTACCACCGACCTCGCCGGTGCGCGTCATGGGCATTGATTTCCCCAACCGCGTCGGACTTGCGGCGGGGTTGGACAAGAACGGCGAAGCAATCGATGGGCTGGCGCGCCTCGGCTTTGGATTTATCGAAATCGGCACTGTCACGCCGCGCCCGCAGCCCGGCAACCCCCGCCCGCGGATGTTCCGCCTGCCCGCGGTGCGCGGCATCATCAATCGCATGGGCTTCAACAATCATGGCGTCGACGCCCTGATTGCCAATGTACGCGCGGCGAAGTATTGCGGCGTGCTGGGCATCAACATCGGCAAGAACTTCGATACGCCGATCGAATTTGCGGTCGATGACTACCTCAAATGCCTCGACGCGGTGTATCCGCTGGCGCACTACGTGACCATCAACATCTCGTCGCCCAACACGCAAGATCTGCGCGCGCTGCAAGGTGCGAGCGAACTCGACGCCCTGCTCGGCGCGCTCAAATCGGCACAGCAGCGGCTGACCGATGAACACGGCCGCTATGTGCCGCTTGCGCTGAAGATTGCGCCCGACCTGGACGACGCACAGATCGCCGCAATCGCCGACGCCCTGCGGCGCCACCGCATCGACGCCGTGATCGCCACCAACACCACCATTGCGCGCGACGCGGTGAAAGGTCTGCGCCACGGCAACGAGCAGGGCGGGCTGTCGGGCGCGCCGGTGCGCGAAGCGAGCACACGGGTGGTCAAGGCGCTGGCGACGGCGCTGGCCGACGAAGTGCCGGTGATTGGCGTCGGCGGTATCCTCAGTGCGCGGGACGCGCAGGAGAAGATCGACGCCGGCGCGAAACTCGTGCAGCTCTACAGCGGACTCATCTATCGCGGGCCGGCACTGGTGCGCGAATGTGTCGCGGGAACTGCGGCGGCGTGAGGGCAGAGATTCGATGTTTCCCCTCGAGCGTTTTGGACGAACTGTGGATCGCAGGTGAAAGACGCGTGACCGCGTGCCGGGACTACTCTGTTTGTCGGCCAAAACTCTCTGATTGCGGCCCTAAGCCAGGTGCCGGGCTATATTTTCACCGCATCCTTTCATATACCTATAACCGTGCAAGGGTTGAGACGCTTAGAACGACGGGTGATAATCGCGCGATTGAACATTCCCAGCAAATATGAGTAGCTACCTCTTCGTCGTCCTCGGTGCCGTGCTCGTAAATAACGTCGTGCTGGTGCGCATTCTCGGCCTGTGCCCTTTCATGGGCGTGTCGAAAAAGCTCGAGACGGCCATCGGCATGGGCGCGGCGACGACCTTCGTGCTTACCATGGGCAGCGGCACGAGCTATCTGATCGACCACTATCTGTTGATTCCCAACGATCTGGTCTATCTGCGCACGCTGTCGTTCATCGTCGTCATCGCCGCCATCGTGCAGCTCACCGAGCTGGTGGTGCAGAAAACCAGCCCGCTGCTCCATCAGGTGCTGGGCATCTATCTGCCATTGATTACCACCAATTGCGCGGTGCTCGGCGTGCCCTTGCTCAACGTCGGGCTGCGCCACAACCTGCTCGAATCGTTGCTTTTCGGATTCGGCAGCTCAATCGGCTTTACCATGGCGCTGGTCTTGTTCGCCGGCCTGCGCGAACGACTCGACGGAGCCGACGTGCCGGCGCCCTTCCGCGGCACGGCCATTGCGATGATCACCGCCGGCTTGATGAGTCTCGCCTTCATGGGATTCGCCGGACTGGACCGTTTTCAGTGACCCGAATCACCACCCCGTCTTCCGCCTTTGAAGGTCGCGACCGAGGCCTGCGATGCTGACCGCCATCCTCATCATGGCCGGTATCGCGATCGTGCTTGGCGGCCTGCTCGGTTACGCCGCCATCCGCTTCAAGGTCGAGGGCGATCCGCTGGTCGACAAGATCGACAGCATCCTGCCGCAAACGCAGTGCGGGCAGTGCGGCTACCCCGGTTGCCGGCCCTACGCCACGGCGATTGCCAACGGCGAGGCCGACATCAACCAGTGCCCGCCGGGTGGCGAAGAAGGCATTCGGAATCTGGCCGATCTGCTCGGCCGCGAGTTCAAGCCGCTCGACGAAGAACACGGCGTCGAGAAGCCCAAGGCGGTCGCCGTCATCGACGAACAGACCTGCATTGGCTGCACGCTGTGCATCCAGGCCTGCCCGGTCGACGCGATCGTCGGCGCCGCCAAGCAGATGCACACCGTGGTGGAAAAGGAATGCACCGGCTGCGAGTTGTGCGTGGCGCCGTGCCCGGTCGATTGCATCACCATGGAGC
>CBDULG010000422.1:0-2679 GCA_965367985.1 uncultured Rhodocyclaceae bacterium | reverse complement strand
TTCGGTTCGGGCGCCGCGTCGAACAGCGCCTCGGTCTCGTCCATCCGTGTGCGGCGGTCGGCACTGCCAGTCATGATCAGCACGGGCGCGCGCACACGCGCGATGGCCGACAGGGGCGATAAGGCCGTCACGCTCACGCCCAGGCGCGGTTCGATCTGCCATAGCAGCAAGTTCGACACATAGGGGCCCACAGCGCCGAAACGCTGCGCCATGCGGTTACGAACGGCTTCACCGATGGTACTGAAGACCGCCTCGAGCACCATCGCGTCAGCGTGCAGCGGCGCTTCCCCAAGCAACGCCGCGGCGCCGCCCAGCGAAACGCCGATCACGCCGACCCGGCGATTGCGCACACGTGCGCGCAGGAAGTCGAGAGCCGCATGGGCATCACGGGATTCGAGGTGCCCGAACGTTATGAACTCGCCCGGTGTTTCGCCATGCGCTTGCAGGTCAATGAGCAGAACCGAATACCCAGCGCGCTTGAGGAACTGCGCGCGGCCGAGCATCTGCCGGCGGTCGGCGCGCACGCCGTGCAGCAACAGCACGCCGCCGCGCTCTTCCTCCCCGGCGACGAACCAGCCGGCGATCGGCGACGCGTCCGCGCGCGGAATGCGTACAACCTGCGCCGCGAGATCGCGCGGCGGTGCACCCACCACCTGTTGCTTTGGCTCCGATAGCGCGCCGCCGTACCAAACGACCCCGGCAGGCACCAGCATCGTGCAGGCCGCGATGGCGACCAAAGGTCGACGCAATCGAGAAAACCCCCCGTGGCGCATCTCACCGTTCCGTCAGGCTAGGTGACCATCGTAGCAGCGGCGGTCGCTCCGATGCAGCCCGCGCAGTGCGAATCAGCATGGCCTCATCCGCCGAACGAAAAAAGCCGCACATACCGTGGCGTAAGACGGGTAACGGGGTGTGAAGTGTTATGGCGACTTGCCACCGGGTAGGGCCGGATTCATCCGGCCATCGCATCGTGCAAGAGATTTCTTCGGCCGGCTCCTGCGTGCAAGTCGTTCTCTTGCGAGCGACTCAATCGTGGGCTGATTCGTCGGTCGACGCCGCACAGCGCGCCGCGCGGGCCAGCAGCAACGCCCGTTCGCGCGCATTGCGGGTCATTTTGGCGGCGCGTTCGAACTCGCGCCGCGCTTCGTCCACGCGCTCGAGACGGGCGAGCAGATCGCCGCGAACGCTCGGTAGCAGGTGGTAGTTCTCCAGCTGGTCGTCATCGCACAGGCGATCGACGATCTCCAGTCCGGCGGCGGGACCGAAAGCCATGGCGACCGCCACGGCGCGGTTGAGCGTCACCACCGGCGAGGGTGAAAGTTCGGCCAGCGCGTCGTACAGCGCGGCGATGCGCGGCCAGTCGGTAGCCTCCGCGCTGGCGGCGCGCGCATGACAGGCGGCGATCTCCGCCTGCAGGGCGTAGGGGCCAAGCGGTCCGGGTAGCGCACCGGCGCGTGTCAGCGCCGCCAGCCCGCGGCGGATAAGCAGACGGTCCCAGCGGCTGCGATCCTGGTCGGGCAGCAGCACCGGTTCGCCGGCGTCGTCGGTGCGCGCCGCGAAACGCGAGGCCTGGATTTCCATGAGCGCCACCAGGCCGTGCGCTTCGGATGCCTCGGGCATCAGCGTGGCCAGCACGCGGCCAAGACGCATTGCCTCCTCGCACAAGGCGGGGCGCATCCAGTGGTCGCCCGCTGTGGCGGCGTAACCTTCGTTGAAAATCAGGTAGATGACTTCGAGCACCGAGGCGAGCCGTTCGATGCGTTCCGCGCCGCGCGGCACCTCGAAGGGCACGCGGGCCGCGGCGAGGCTGCGCTTGGCGCGCACGATGCGTTGCGCGATGGTCGCTTCCGGTGTGAGGTAGGCGCGCGCGATCTCGCGCGTGCTCAGGCCGCCCATCACGCGCAGCGTGAGCGCGCAACGCGCCTCGGGCGCGAGCAGCGGGTGGCAGGCGGTGAACACCAGACGCAGCAGGTCGTCGCCGATGTCGTCGTCGAGCGCATCGTCGACCTGCGCCTTGAAGTCGTCTTCGGCCATCGCGTGCTGCGCGTCGACTTCGTGGCCGAGTTGTTGATGCCGGCTGGCGGCAAGTTTTTCGTGGCGCAGGTAATCGAGCGCGCGCCGTTTTGCCGCGGTGGTCAGCCAAGCGCCGGGCCGATCTGGGATGCCTTGCTTTGGCCAGCGTTCGAGCGCGGCCACCAGCGCGTCCTGGGCGAATTCTTCTGCAAGACCGAAATCGCGCACGATGCGCGCGCTGGCAGCGATCACGCTGGCCGCCTCGATATGCCAGATGGCCTCGATGGCGCGCGCCGTCGCGCCTGCCGCGTCGTCACCTTTGCTCATTGGTGATCTTTCTGCGCTCGTCGCAGCGTTCTTAACGAAAAAAAGTAGCTCATCGATAATCTGTGCGTCATCCGCCGCATGTGCTCGTTCGACAAGACCCCCGCGGCGTTACGCGCTTCGCGCTTACGTCCTGCCTATCTGCCGATCCGATTGGATGGCATTCTCCGCGCGCCTACAGCTTGAGCAGGGTTTCGAATCCACCCCAGATCATGCGCTTGCCGTCGAAGGGAAAATTCGCCGGGTCCATCATCGAGGCCATGCGCGGATCGGCCATGACCTTCTCGTTGATGCGGTCGCGGTCGGCACGCGAAGCATAGGTGATCCAGGCGAACACCAGCG
>CBDULG010000421.1:0-2716 GCA_965367985.1 uncultured Rhodocyclaceae bacterium | reverse complement strand
AACGAGCGTTTGACGCCCTCGCCCCGGTCGTAGAGCCGCGCAAATTTAAACTGTGCCTGTGGCAGTCCGCTGTGCGCCGCCCGTCGCAACCAGCGCCAGGCCGCATTCGCGTCGTCGCTGCGCGCCTCGCCGCGATACAGCATCATGGCAAAATTGTACTGGGCGAGGCGGTTGCCCCGGTTGCCCGCGACGCTGAAGTAGCGCGCCGCGTTATCAAAATCGCCGGCCTCGTAAGCGCGAACCCCGGCCAAGGCGATGCTCGCGGTCTCCAGGCTCTGCGCCTGTGCTGCGGGCACGGTGGCAATCGTCGGAAATGAAAGCAACAGCGCCAGCGCAAGGGCAGCTTGGCGAAACGATGGCATTCGCGGACTCCGGGGTTTTCTCTTTGAACCCGAGGCCGGCGGGGAGTTCAGTGACACGATGAGCGGCAACATTAAGGATTTCGAAGCGGCGGCAGCCACCGGCAGGGGCGAGCGCCGGTATGGCGGCGTGGCGCGCTTGTACGGCGATGCGGCGCTGGCGCGGCTGCGCGGCGCGCGCGTCGCGGTCGCGGGCATCGGCGGCGTGGGCTCCTGGGCGGCCGAAGCGCTGGCGCGCAGCGGCGTGGGCGCGCTGCGCCTGATCGACCTCGATCATGTCGCCGAATCGAACATCAACCGCCAGATCCACGCGCTCGAAGCGACGCTCGGGCAGGCCAAGGTGGTGGCGATGGCCGAACGTATCGCGCAGATCGACGCGCGTATCGAGGTGCGCTGTGTGGACGACTTCATCAGCGAGGCCAATGTCGCGACACTGCTCGACGGACCCCTCGATTTTGTCATCGACGCGATCGACAACGTGCGCGCCAAGGCGGCCCTGATCGCCTGGTGCCGGCGCGCCGGGATTGGTCTGGTAACCGTCGGTGCAGCCGGAGGGCAGACCGATCCGACGCGTATCGCGGTGGCCGATCTTGCGCACACCACGCAAGACCCGCTGCTCGCCCGCCTGCGCGCGCGCTTGCGCCGCGACTACGGTTTTCCCCGGGCGGCGGGTAAACGCTTTCGCGTCGACGCGGTGTATTCGAGCGAAGCCTTGCGTTACCCCGACGCGGCATGCCTGCCTGAGGCGGGTCCGCAGGGGCTCAATTGCGCGGGTTTCGGTTCCAGCGTGGCAGTGACCGCGAGTTTCGGTCTGGCCGCGGCCGGGCGGGCGATCGACCGGCTGTGCGCAGACAAGCGCCTGAAATAATGAAACGCATGCTGCGCGGAGCCTTGGCGGTGATGGATGCGAGGTTCAGGGCGCGAGGAACAAGGCCGGGTCGACCGGCGTGGCATTGAGAAAGACGCTCCAGTGCAGGTGCGGACCGGTGACCCGGCCGGTCATGCCGACGACGCCCAGCGCCTTACCCTGCGCGACCGCTTCGCCGGCTTCGACATCGATGCGATCGAGATGGCAGAACATCGAGATCAGCCCTTGGCCGTGATCGACGAACACGGTTTTTCCGTTGAAGAAGAAATCGCCCACATGGGTGACCACGCCGTCGGCCGGCGCGACCACCGGCGCGCCGCGCGGCGCGGCGATATCGAGCCCGCGATGCGGTGCGCGCGGCTCGCCATTGAAGGTGCGGCGCAGACCGAACAGGCTGGATCGCGGTCCGGTGGCCGGCGTGATGAAGTCGATCGCCGGCGCCTCGGTTTCGCGGAACAGGGTTTTCACTTCCAGCTGTGTGGCCGTTTCCTTTTTTATGCGTAGCAAATCGTCGGGATTCGGATTGACCATGCGCCGGTTCTTCACCTTGAGGTGCTGCACCGGATAGGCTTTGTCCTCGACCTGCAGTGTGTGCGTGCGGGTGGCGCCACCGTGGTCGATGCGCAGCGCGAGTTCGCCGGGTGCAAGATCGAGCGGCAGCCCGACCCAGGCGACCCAATGCGTGGCTTCGAGACGCACCAGCACGCGTGCGTCTCCGAGGCGAACTTCCGGCCGGGGCGTGTCGGCCGGGGCGATTTCAACGCGCGCAATGCCGCCGGGAACGAGTTCAGAGCGTGGCGCGGCGGCGACCTGGCACGCGCCGGCGAGCAGGCCGGAGAGCAAGAAGAGACGGAACATGGCACGCTTTATCGATGTCATCCGGCGATAATAGCGCGAACCGTACGCGGCGATCCGGCGAGCGCGCTGGCGGTAATGCGGCGGCGAGGCCATCAAGATCATTAAATTTCGAGGGGAGTGGCGTTGGACAATCAACCAGGAATCATTCTGTTCGGTCACGGCGCACGGGACGCGGCATGGGCCGGGCCGATGCAGCGCGTCGCCGAGAAGCTCACGGCGGATGCGCCGCAGGCGCGGGTCTCGCTGGCTTTCATGGAGTTCATGACGCCAACGCTCGACGACGCGGTCGATCAATTGGTCGACGCCGGCAGCCGCGAGATCGTCGTGGTGCCGGTGTTCCTCGCCCAAGGCGGTCACCTCAAGCGCGACGTGCCGATGCTGGTCGATGCGGCGGCGGCGCGTCATCCTGGCGTCAATATCGCTTTGGTCGCAGCGGCAGGCGAGTCGCCACAGGTGGTGGATGCGATAGCCGTCTATGCGAAAAGCCAATTCGAAAAACGACAAATGGGTAATCCCGGCTAAAGTCGCCGGGCGGCCGCGCCGTATATAGCGGCATGAAGTGACTCTTTGGGAGGGGTCGTGGCGCGCACAACGCGTAGGTCGCAATCATCCGCTGCGTTGTCGCGCGTGG
>CBDULG010000420.1:0-2718 GCA_965367985.1 uncultured Rhodocyclaceae bacterium | reverse complement strand
AGAGCGCGTTCCGGATAGCCAATGTCTGTCAGCGCGCAGCCGGCGAATCCAAGCACCTTGTCGTCCATGCTGTCCAGGCGAAGCGCCAGTTCAGCCGCTGCAAGTGCCTCTGCACGCGCCGCTTCGCGGTTCGCGATCATGCCGATTCGCTCGCCCAGCCCGAGCACCAGCGAGAGATAAGCGTGCGCGAGCGCGAAGTCCGGCTCGAGGGTTCGGCTGCGCCGCAGCAACTCGGCCGCGGTCGCAAAGGTGTCGAAATGCCAGCCCTTGGTTGCGAGCAGGCTGCTGGCTTCGAGAAACAATTGTCGCGCGTTCGGCAGCGCCTCGATCTCGCGCACGGTGTCGTAAATCGCGCGATGCAACTGTGGCTCGAGCTTGGCGATGATGGTGCTGGCGCCTCCCTCGACGGCGTCGGCCAGTGGCCCGGCAATCGAAAACTGTTCGGCCCAAAGCTGAAAGCCGGAGCGTGCATCGGACAACTGCGCATTTACCCGATAGTGATCGCCAATCTGCTGCACGGTCGCGCCTAGGGTGTAGTCGACACCATAGCGGTCGTAAAGCGTGCGTGCCGTGGCTGCCCCATCGGGCGCCCCGCCCACGTCGCCGTGCGTTGCCACGCCGAGCAGCGGGATGCGCGTCAAGATCGTGCTCAGGTCATGGCCCAGACTGACCGCCAACTCGGCGGCGTCGGGCGTGCTGCTGATTGCGCGAAACGGTGTGATGAGCAAGGAGGGGTTTTTGATGCCGGTGTTGCGCGGCGGCGCACTGGCCGCTTCCTCTGGCGCACGATGCGCCGTGACATTGGCGACGAAGCTGAAGCCGCGTCCACGCAGCGTCTTGATATAGATCTGCGATTCGCCCGTATCTCCCAGCGCCTTGCGCGCCCCCTTGATGCAGGTCGACACCGTCGTGTCCGACACGACGCGCCCGTTCCACACGGCCGCGATCAACTCATCGCGCGTCAAGACCTGCGCCGGATGCGCAGCAAGGTAGGCGATGAGATCGAAGACCTTGGGCTCGATGCCGCACGCCTCCCCGCCGCGCCGCAACTCGAAACGCTCGGTATCCAGCTCGTAGTCATCGAAACGCAGCAGCATGGGTGTGCGCCTTCGTGAAGCGTGGCCCCGCCGACTCAGGCGCGGTCTGGATCGGCGATCGTTCTTACTGAATGTTAGTCCGTGCAGCGCGCGTGTGCCTGGTTCCCAGCACGTTCGACGTCGTCGGTCGAAGTTCGTGCCCTGACGATCGTAGAGGTCATGCGTTGGCTTTCTTCCAGTCATCGGTCAACAGACCGGAAAACCCCCAGTTCTCCTCATCGATTTCCTGGATCACGATATGGATGTGTTCAGGGCGCTTGCCAAGCTCGCGCACCAGCGCGTCGGTGACATCCCGAACGATGTTCGACTTTTGCTGGCGCGTCGCGCCCGTGGTGATCTGGATGTTTACGTAGGGCATGGTTTTTCCTTGTGCGTTGGCGCGTCGAAGGCGGGGCGCTGGATCTTGCCAACGCCAGATCTTGCCAGTTTTCTTCCGATGCCGGATACGACACCCCCGGGGCGCGGGGCCGCGGCCGGTTCGTTTCTGCGATTCGCGAGCATGATGCCCCCCAGTACCAGCGCTGCCGCCATCCACACCTGCGGCCCATGTCGCTCGCCGAAGAAGAGGAAACCCAGCAGCATGCTGGAGACGGTGAGGACGTAGCCGAGCTGGCTGACATATACCGGCCCGCCCAGCTTTTGCAGGGAAAAGGTTGCCGCGAAGATGAGTGGCGCGATCAGTGCAATCGCGATGAGTGTAGGCAGATTCTCCGCCGTGGCGCCCGGGTGCCCGGCGCCTGCGCTGAGCCACGCGATGCCGGCAACCAGCGGAAGCTGCAGCCACAGCATGCCGGTCGCCAGTGCCATCGGCGGCGTGCCGCCGGGCCAGGCGCGGGTGCGGTAGATATTGGCGGCGGCGAGGAACATCGGCACGCCGACCGCCGCCAGCAGACCAACGCCATCGATCACGCTGTTGCCCTGCGGTGCGCTGAGGATGGCGACCCCCAGCAGCCCCAACAGACAGCCCACAAGGCGTGAACCCCGGAAGCGTTCCATGCCTGTCATCAGCGCGCCGCTGTAGGTGAACAGCGTCGACAACGCGGTGATCAGCGCAACGATCCCGACGTCCAGTCTGTGGACGGCGAAGTAGACCAGCGCATTGGGGGCGCTGACCCCAAGTACGCCGCTGATCAGGTAGTAGCGTAGGTGTTGCGCCGACAGCGGCGGACGCGCATTCCGTCGCATAAGGGTAAATAGCGCCAGGCCCACGGCACCGCCACCCACCTGCCACAGCAGGATGGCGGCCGGTGCCATGCCGGTGGTCGCCTTGCCGAGTGCGTACAGTGCGCCGATCAGGGTGCCGGTAAAGAGCAGCAGGAGCAGATTGGTCATGTTGATGTCCTCCAAAGCCCGAGTGAGCTGTGCAGACACGATAATTAGGATTCATGTATTGATAATCCCGTCTCATGGAATAAGATTGTTTCCACACGAATACGAATTGGTCGCCAATGGACGCCCTCAACGACATCGCCTGCTTTGTCGCGGTCATCGAGCGTGGCAGCTTTACCGCCGCCGCCGAGCATCTGGGCCTGTCCCGATCGGCCGTCAGCAAGCAGGTTTCGCGTCTTGAGAATCGCCTGCACGCCCGGCTGTTGAACCGCACGACGCGCCGCTTGAGCCT
>CBDULG010000419.1:0-2746 GCA_965367985.1 uncultured Rhodocyclaceae bacterium | reverse complement strand
AACCTCGGCCGCGCTGTTTTTCCGAGCGCCCCTAACAAACAACACCCCAGGCATCGAAGCTATCGAATGCCGCCAGGAGACGAATCGATGAGTGCTTTCAAATCTATCCGCGCGCTGATGTTCGGGGCGTTCGCCCTCGCCGGGCTGCAGGGCGCCGCGTTGGCCGAAGCCACCTGGGACATGCCGACGCCCTACCCGACGACCAACTTCCACACCGAGAACAACCAGCAGTTTGCCGACGAAGTCGCCGCGGCCACTGGCGGCGCCCTGAAGATCACCTTGCATCCGGGCGGTTCCCTGTACAAGGGCCCCGAGATCAAGCGCGCCGTTCAGGCCGGGCAGGCGCAGATCGGCGAATTGCTGATCAGTTCGCTGGCCAATGAAGACGAAATGTATGCGCTCGACACGGTGCCCTTTCTGGCGACCAGTTACGCCGAAGCGGCCGCGCTGTGGACTGCCTCGCGCAGCGCCGTCGAGGCGCGTCTCGCCAAGCACGGCCTCAAGCTGCTGTATTCGGTGCCCTGGCCACCGCAGGGCATCTACACCAAGAGCGCGGTCGACTCGCTGGCCGATTTCAAGAATATGAAGATCCGTTCCTACAGCCCCACCGTGGCGCGCATGATCGAACTCATGGGCGGACAGCCGGTGACCGTGCAGATGGCCGACCTGACGCAGGCGCTGGCCACCGGCGTGGTGACCGCCAACATCACTTCGTCCTCGACCGGCTACGACTCGAAGAGCTGGGAACAGTTGTCGCATTACTACGATGTGCAGGCTTGGCTGCCCAAGAACATGGTGTTCGTCTCGCAGGAAGTCTTCGACGGGCTCGACGAGGCGACCCGCGACGCAGTGCTCAAGGCGGCGGCCGATGCGGAGACGCGTGGCTGGAAGATCTCGGAGGAAAAGACCGCGTGGTATGTCGACCAACTCAAGCAGAACGGCATGGAGGTCGTGAAAGCCAGCGAAGGGATGCGCGCCGAACTGCTCAAGGTCGGCGAGACGATGACCAACGAATGGCTCGATCGCGCCGGCGATGACGGCAAGGCCGTTCTCGACGCCTATCGGGCGGCAAAGTAAGGGAGGCCGGCCGGGGGCCTCGTCCCTGGCCCAGCGATTGCCATGCGTGCCTTCCTGAATTTTCTTTACCGCAGCGCCGGCGTGCTTGCCGCTGTCGGCATGGTGACCACGCTGGTGATGGTCTCCGCCGGCATCGTCACCCGGCCGCTCGGCATCTACCTGCGCGGCACTGACGACTATGCCGGCTACGCCATGGCGGCCTGCGGTTTTCTCGCCCTCGCCTATACCTTCAAGCACGGCGAACACATCCGCGTGACGCTGCTCATCGACCGCCTACCGGCCGCGGTCAGCCGCGTACTGACCTGGATTTCGCTGGCCGTGGCGACCGGCGTCGTGGCGACGCTGGCCTGGTACAGCGTTCGCCTGGCGTGGCAGTCGCACGCCTTCGGCGACGTCTCGCAAGGCGTCGATGCCACGCCTTTATGGTTGCCGCAGCTTTCCCTCGCGGTGGGCGCCGTGGTGTTTCTGATCGCGCTCCTCGACGACCTCGTGATGACCACGCTGGGCCGCCCCTGCACCCGCCTGTCCGTGCCCGGACAGGAAGCGGCGCGCATCGAATGAGACACATGTCATGGACCTGATGGTTGCCGGCCTCCTCATGGTGGCGATGATCGCGCTGCTCGCCAGCGGCGTATGGATCGGCCTGTCGCTGATGGCGGTCGGCTTTCTCGGCATGGCGTTATTCACCGCCCGCCCACCCGGCGACGGCATGGCGGTGGCGATCTGGGGAATCGGCTCGAGCTGGACACTGACTGCCCTGCCGCTGTTCCTGTGGATGGGCGAGATTCTCTTTCGCACACGGCTCTCCGAGGACATGTTCCGCGGCCTCGCGCCCTGGGTGGGGCGGCTGCCGGGACGCCTGTTGCATGCCAACATCATCGGCTGCACGCTGTTTGCGGCGGTGTCCGGATCTTCCGCCGCGACTTGCGCGACGATCGGCAAGATCAACCTGCCGGAATTGACCAAACGTGGCTATCCCATTTCGATGTCACTCGGCACGCTCGCCGGGGCGGGCACGCTGGGCCTGTTGATTCCGCCGTCGATCATCATGATCGTTTACGGTGTGTCGGCCGACGTGTCGATCGCCAAACTGTTCATCGGCGGTGTTCTGCCGGGCGTCCTGCTCGCCACGCTGTTCATGGGCTGGGTGATCGTCTGGTCGCTGCTCCACCCGGCGCAGATCCCGGCACCCGACGCGCCCTCGAGTTTTCTCGAAAAGCTGAACCAGTCGCGCGGTCTGATTCCTGTGGTGGCGCTCATCGCTGCAGTGCTCGGCTCGATCTACGCGGGCATCGCCACCGCCACCGAGGCGGCCGCGCTGGGGGTCATCGGTGCGCTGGTGATCTCGATCGCGCAGGGCGCGTTCAGCCGCGAGAACTTCATCGCCGGCCTCATGGGGGCGACGCGCCTGTACTGCATGATCGGCCTCATCCTCGGTGGCTCGGCCTTCCTCACCTTGGCGATGGGCTACATGGGCCTGCCGCGTCACCTCGCCGAGTGGATCGGCGGTCTCGGCCTGTCCACACCCGCCTTGCTGGTCGCGCTGACCGCCTTTTTCATCCTGCTCGGGTGCTTCCTTGACGGCATTTCGGTGGTCGTGCTCACCATGGCGGTGCTACTGCCGACCATCCAGACCGCCGGCATCGATCCGCTGTGGTTCGGCGTCTTT
>CBDULG010000418.1:0-2758 GCA_965367985.1 uncultured Rhodocyclaceae bacterium | reverse complement strand
CCGAAGCGCGCGATGGCGCCGAACACGCAGGCGCCATTGATATATGCGCCGAGCCCGAGCAGCACGCCACCCAGAACCGTCCAGCCACTCAGCGCATACCCCAAAGGCATCACCTCGGGCACGCCGAGCGCCTGCGCGACGAGCAAGCTGCCGGCCACCCAGACCGACGCCTCGAAGAGGCTCACCAGCCGCCGCGCGCTGCCTTTGTTGACGACCTCCTCGACGGCGGCGACGGTACAGGTCGCGCCGCGCTGGATGGCGAATCCCATCACGCCGGCACACAGGACGGCAACCAGGAATGCAAGGCTGGTGATCACGATTTCCATGGCAGTGCGGCTCCGCTCGGTGCAGTTGCGCTCAGTCGCCGACAACGACGTCGTCGATGTCGCAGGCGTCCTTGAGGGCGATTTCGTCGTCGAGACATCATGGCACCGCCTCCCGGATCAGACGTGTTCGATCACGCCTTCGATGGGATCGGCCGCAGCATGCCGCCAGGGCGCGCGTTTGATCATCCGCAGCGTATCGGCATGGCCCGCCGCGCGTCGCTCGCGCACCCCCGCCGGCGTGAAGTCGATGTCCTTGGTGTGATCCTCGCCGTCGAGCCGCGGCGCCAGCAGATGCGCCACATGCATCGTCGTGCCACAGCCCCATGCGGCCAGCTCCCGGACCTTCGGGTCGGACTGCCGCTCGGCGGGGATCTCCTGATGCAGTTCGCGGATCACGTGGCGCAAGCGGTGGATCTGCTTCTGGCGCGCGATGTGGCTGTCGGCGCGACTGGCGAACTGGATGTCCTTCTGTCGCGCCATCACCTGCTGGATCGACTCCGGCTCGGGCGCACTCTGATGCCACACGTTCACCGCGAAGATCAGCGAATTGCGGCGCGGTTTGTCGTCGAGCACCGCCTCGATCGGCGTGTTCGAGTAGATGCCGCCGTCCCAGTAGGGTTCGTCGTCGATGCGGATCGCGCCAAACGCCGGCGGCAGCGCCCCCGAGGCCATTACGTGGTCGACGCCCAACTGCTCGTCGCGGGTGTCGAAGTAGCGCATGTGACCACTGCGCACATTCACGGCGCCAACCGTCATGCGCGTTTCGCTTGTCCTCAAATAGTCGAAATCCACCAGCGAATTCAGGGTCGCGCGCAGTGGCGCGGTGGTGTAGTAGGCGGCCGCTTCGACACCGAGCGCGGCGAGCGGGCCGCGCAGCGCAAACGGGTTGGGCGTGAAGAAGGGGGCGATGCCGCGCATCACCGTCGACATGTTGTGCGCCATCTGTCCCAGCCCGAACCAGTCGAGCGCGGCGACGGGTGCGACCGATTGCTCCATCTGGTCCCAGAACGCGTGCAGGCTCGCCAGGCGATCCTGGGGCGGATTGCCGGCGATCAGCGCCGCGTTGATTGCGCCGATTGATGTCCCGATGACCCAATCCGGTTCGATTCCGGCCTCATGCAGCGCCTGGTACACGCCAACCTGATAAGCGCCGAGTGCGCCGCCGCCCTGCAACACGAGTACGACGTTTCCGGGCAGCGTGCCTTTGTGGTTGCCGGCGCTGGCGCGCGGCTGTTTTGATTTCGCCATGATGAGTCCTCGTTGGTCTGTGCCTGGTTGAGTGTTTACCGCTGCCGATTCGCCGTCGTCCTTAATGCAAGGTCCAGCCGCCATCCATGGCGAGCGCCGTGCCGGTCATCGAGGCGGCCGCATCGGATGCGAGAAACACCGCCAATGCCGCCAGTTCCTCCACCTGGATGAATTCCTTGCGCGCCTGGTGGGACAGCATCACCTCGCGCACCACCTGCTCCGGCGAGATGCCGTGGGCCTTGGCCTGGTCGGCGATCTGCTTGTCGACCAGCGGCGTCTTCACATAGCCGGGGCAAATCGTGTTGGACGTGACGCCGAATTCGGCGAGCTCGACCGCCACCGTCTTCGACAGGCCGATCAGGCCATGCTTGGCGGTGACGTAGGCCGACTTGAACGGCGACGCGGTGAGGCCGTGCGCCGACGCGATGTTGATGATGCGGCCGAAGCGGCGCAGCTTCATGCCCGGCGTGACCGCCTTGATCAAATGGAACGCCGACGACAGGTTGATTGCCATCACCGCGTCCCATTTCTCGTCGGGGAAGTCCTCGATCGGCGCGACATGCTGAATGCCGGCGTTGTTGACGACGATGTCGATCTTGCCGAACTCGGCGCGCGCCTGATCGACCATCGCGCGGATCGCCTCCGGCTGGCTCATGTCGGCGCCCGAGTAACGCACCTTGACGCCGAACTGGCGCTCCAGCTCGGCGCGGGTGAACTCGATCTCCTGCGCGTCACCGAAGCCGTTGAGCAGGATGTCGGCACCCTGCTCGGCAAAGGTGCGGGCAATGCCCAGCCCGATGCCGCTGGTGGAACCGGTCACGATGGCGGATTTCTGTTTCAGCATGATTGATGCTCCTAGGATTGTGCTTCAGCGTGGGGCGGGATATCGACGACCGGCAACGGCCCATCCGTGTCGGCCTCGTGGGTGCGGGTGAAGCGCAAATGCGTAATGTCTGCGGCGAAGAACATGCTCCAGGTCCATTCGAGCCAGATGCGAACCTTTCGACCCAGCGTGGGCATCAGCATGAGGTAGTAGGCGCGCCACATCAGCCACGCCGGCAATCCATGCACACGTAGACCAAAAAGCAGCGCCACCCCTTTCAAATGACCTGTGGTTGCCATCATTCCCTTCGACGCGTAGCTGAAGGCTCGCGTGTTGCGGCCCTCGATGCGCTCGATCTCCA
>CBDULG010000417.1:0-2760 GCA_965367985.1 uncultured Rhodocyclaceae bacterium | reverse complement strand
TCAACCTGCTCACCCTGCTGGCGCTCGTGCTGGCCATCGGGCTGGTGGTGGACGATGCCATTGTGGTGCTCGAAAACGTCGTGCGCCGCATTCAGGAGAAGGGCGAAACGCCGCTCGTCGCCGCCTTTCGCGGCACCCGCCAGGTGGGCTTCGCGGTGGTCGCCACCACGCTGGTGCTGATCGCGGTGTTCGTACCAATCACTTTTCTCGAAGGCGACATCGGCCGCCTGTTCACCGAGTTCGCGCTTACCATCGCCGCGGCCGTCGGTTTTTCCTCGGTGGTGGCGCTCACGCTGGCGCCGGCGATGGCCTCGAAGCTGCTGAAGGCCAAAACGGCTGAGGAAAACAACCCCGTCGTCAAGCGCGTGGACGCCGTGTTCCGCTTCCTGCGCCGCGGTTACATGGCGCTGCTGGTGCGCAATCTGCGCCACCCGATACTGGTTACCTTGGTGTTCTTCGGCCTGCTCGGCGGCGCGGGTTGGCTCTACCCCAACGTCACCCAGGAATTCACCCCGCGCGAGGACCGCGGCGTGTTCTTCGTCGTCGTCAGCGGGCCGGAAGGCTCAAGCTACAAGTACATCGAAGAGTACATGGTGGAAATCGAGCGGCGCCTGCAGCCGTATCTGAAGAGCGGCGAATTCAGCCGCCTGCTGGTGCGTGCGCCGCGCGGCTTCGGCAATATCGAAAACTTCAACGACGGTTTCGTCATCGTCATCCTCGACGACTGGGCCAATCGCCGGCCGGCCGCCAAGATCATGAACGAGATCCGCGAGGACTTGTCGTCGCTGCCCGGCATCCGTGCCTTCCCGGTGATGCGCCAGGGACTCGGTGGCGGTACCGGCAAGCCCGTGCAACTGGTGCTCGGCGGCGCGACATACGAAGAACTCGCCGCCTGGCGCGACATCGTTCTCGAGAAGGTCGAGGAAAACAATCCCGGGCTCGACGGCCTCGACAGCGACTACAAGGAAACCCGCCCACAGATCGACTTCAACGTCGACTACGCGCGCGCCGCCGATCTGGGTGTGACCGTCGCGGAGATCGGCCGCACCCTGCAAACCGTCATGGGCGGGCGCAACGTCACCACCTATTTGGAGCGTGGCGAAGAATACGACGTGATCGTCGAAGGCGAGCGCGCGCAGCAACGCTCGTTCAGCGATCTGAACGGTATCTACGTGCGTTCGGCACGCTCGGGCCAACTCATTCCGCTCGCCAATCTGGTGACCATTTCAGAATACGGCGCGGCCGAGACGCTGTCGCGTTTCAACCGCGTGCGCGCCATCACGCTCGAAGCCAACCTGCAGGACGGCTACGCACTCGGTGAAGCGCTCACCTATCTCGAAGACCTGGTGCGCGAGAACTTGCCCGAAGAAGTGACCATCGACTACAAGGGCCAGAGCCGCGATTTCGTCAACTCGGGCGGCTCGATCATTTTTGTGTTCATGCTCGGCCTGGTGGTCGTCTTTCTGATCCTGGCGGCCCAGTTCGAAAGCTGGATTCACCCCTTCGTCATCATGCTCACGGTGCCGCTGGCGACTGGCGGCGGTCTGCTCGGGCTCTATCTCACCGGCGGCACGCTCAATATCTACTCGCAGATCGGTCTCATCATGCTGGTCGGACTGGCCGCCAAGAACGGCATTCTGATCGTCGAATTCGCCAATCAGCTGCGCGACGAAGGCCGGCAGTTCTCGCGCGCCATCGTCGAAGCCTCGGAAACCCGCTTTCGCCCCATCGTCATGACCGGCCTCACCACCATCGCCGGCGCCATTCCGCTCGTGCTGTCCAGCGGTGCAGGCTCGGAAACCCGTATCGTGATTGGCGTCGTCGTGCTGACGGGCGTCTTCGCGGCCACCTTCTTCACGCTCTTCATCGTCCCGGTCGCCTACAGCCTGATCGCCCGCAAGACGGGATCGCCGAACGCGGTGGCCGAGCGGCTGGAGGCGGAGTCCTGATACGGGGGGCATGCGTGCGGTAGTGAGCCGCAACAGTCAGGCCGCACGTTTTTTTGACCAAACTTGCCAGGGCAATTTCAGGTTCAAGAAGCGTCTCCACGGTGGCACGGCTCGACGCGGCAGTGACGGTAGTTCGCGAAGCGCCGGAGCACGGCAACCTCGACGCCGCGCCCGAAACTCCGGTCCGCCGCCGGCCCCGCGAGCCGGGTGATTCCCTCTCACGGACTGCGAAATCAACACGACCGCCCGCTCTCGTTCAATCTTGCCAGTCTTTGACTGTGGGCCTGATGCAATGCGCACCGTGGATCAAGCGATATCTCTATCGCCAAACAAAAAGCTCGCACTCGCGCGTGCCCACGAACGACCCTACAAACCTCAGTCGGACGCGTGTTGGTCTTGGCAAGTCATTGCGGGCATTGACGAAATCGCCCTTTTACCATCAGCACCCATTGGGTGAGAGCGCTGCCCGCCCGATTGCACGACTGGCGGGCCGCCTGCCTTCGTTGCCTCAATGGCAACTGAGGTTGCAGGGGCCGTTCCTGAGTTCTTCTCGCGGCTTGGCAGGCAACCCGACAGCAGCACACTCGGGCGAGTCCAACTGAGGTTTCTACGGTGGTGCGCTACAGAACACTCCTTGGCGATGCCGTTCCCATGCGGCCCGGCGCTCGAAGGCACATGACGCATTGAGGAAAGACTCTTTCGAAGAAAAATTTGAACTTCTGACAGTATGTGTTTGTCTAGGACAAAGAGGTTACAGCCTCGGGCTTAAGAAATTTGTTCCTAACTTTAATTTTGGAGAAACACATGAGAC
>CBDULG010000416.1:0-2769 GCA_965367985.1 uncultured Rhodocyclaceae bacterium | reverse complement strand
TCCGCGCCATCGCCCGCCAGGCCGAGGCCGAACGCGAACGGCGCGCCAAGGTGATCCACGCTGAGGGCGAAAAACAGGCCGCCGTGGCGCTGCTCGAAGCCGCCGAGATGCTCTCCAAACAGCCTGCCGCGATGCAGCTACGCTACCTGCAAACCCTCACCCAGGTCGCCAACGACCGAACCAATACGATCGTTTTCCCGGTGCCTGGGGACATGGTGGAAGGGTTGCTGAAACGGGCCGTCGGCCGGGAAGCCCCGACGAGTCCGTAGGGGGGTTTAAACCGCCGCATCCGCTGCCTCGCGGATCAGGACTTGGCCATCCCCCACGATCACAGGCGCCCCTCGCGCTTGAGCATGTCAATGTCGCGCGCGGTGAATTTGCCCCTCGGCAATGCCGCGCGCAAAGCCCGCGCGCGAATAATGCGCTCGCGCGGACCCATCCGACCAGGCAGCAGTACCGACTCGAGGCACACGATTGCCTCGCTGTTCAGGCTGCGCCGGTGCGTCTCGGCCGCCGCTTTGAGGCGGTTGTACACCTCATCCGGAATGTTCTTCAAGGTCAGTGTCGTCGCCATAACGCTCTCCTTGCATAATGCAACCATTATGGTTCCCATGCGGTGCAGCGTAAAACGGATAGCGCGGTAGCCCGGATGCAGCGAAGCGGAATCCGGGTTGGGTGATTTGAGCGCCGTTGGCACAGAGTCAAACCGGACGCCATTCGGTCAATCGAAACCCCTCCACCAACTGCCCCGGATTCCGCTGCGCTGCATCCGGCCTACACGCACTACACACAAGGGACACTGCGCACCCCGGTCGGTTTTGGACCACCGCTGGGCGATAATCATCGCATCATGGCCATGACCCTCGCCGCACCCGCACACAGCGAACTCCTCATCCGCAAGAGCCGTTTCATCGGTTGCGTGCGGCCCGTCGAAGACCGCGCCGCCGCGCAAACCGTGGTGGCCGAACTATGGGCGCAGCATCCGGGCGCCGCGCATGTATGCTGGGCGCTGCTTGCGGGCGGGCAATCGGCGGCCGTGGACGACGGCGAACCCGGCGGCACTGCGGGACGGCCGATGCTCGACGTGCTGCGTCACCACGATCTGGACGGCACGCTGGCCACCGTGGTGCGCTACTTCGGTGGCGTCAAACTCGGCGCGGGCGGATTGGTGAGGGCCTACACCGACGCCGTCGCACAAGCCCTGCTCGGCGCCGAGAAAGTCCCGATCCGCCGCATGCAGGTGTTGCACTGCGTCTTGCCCTATGCGCTCGAAGGTATGCTGCGCCGCGAAATCGACGCCACCGGCGCGACCTTGTTGCAGGCCGAGCACGGCGCCGACGTGAGCATGCAATTCAGCCTGCCGGAAGACGACGCCGCGCAACTGCAGGCGCGGGTGAACGATGCCGGTCAGGGCCGCATTGTCTGGCTCGGACCCGAAGACCCCTCACCCGAGGAAGCCGGGTAAGGGATTTACGCCTGTTTCCGACGCACCAGATGGTGAATGGTGAAGTACAGCACCGCGTCGCCGTGCTGATTGATGACCGTATAGTCGAGGCGCAGGATGCCGCGGTCGGGTTTGGATTGGGACGCCCGGGCTTCCATCACCTCGACTTCGGTGTGCAGCGTGTCGCCCGGGCGCACCGGCGCCAGCCAGCGCAATTCGTCGATGCCGGGTGACCCCATGCTGCAAGCGGCGAACACACCGCTCTGGATGAACAGCCGAAAACCCAACGCGAGCGTATGAAAGCCGCTGGCGATCAAACCGCCATAGTGTGATGCGGCGGCAGCCGGGGCGTCGAGGTGGAAGGACTGCGGATCGTACTTGAGGGCGAATTCGATGATCTCTGCCTCGGTCACGGTAATGCCCGGCGAGACGAAGCGTTCGCCCAATTCGAAATCATCGAGATAGCGTTCCGGCAACATGTTCTTCTCTCCTGTTTATCGCGCCAACCTGGCTGTGTCGCTGGGGCGTCGCTTCCGCGTGCTGGACTTCACCGCGTTCTGCCCGATCTAAGGATTTCGGCGCGCGAGGATGCGCAAGCGCACCTTCAATTCATCCTTGACCGCAATGGCACCGCCGAACACGGACAAGGGCTTGATGCCGAAATCGCTTTGCTTGACGTCGAACACTGCGGTCGCCACCAGCAGTCGATCGTTGTGCCACTGCATGACCGGCACGGTGATATCACGCGACACCCCGCGCAGCGTGATGCGCACGGTCACATCCGGCGCCCAGGCGGGGCCGACGATAGCGACTGCGCGGATGTCGATGGTGGGAAAGCGTTCGGCGTCGAGCACGCGCTTGCCGAGCATGTTGCGCGTGGTGCCCTCGATCGCCGCGGGCGGTGGCATCTTGCTGAAATCCTCGCCCTCATCGCGACGCGCATCGACCGGGTCCACCTGGAATGCTGCCACCGGCACGCTGAGCGCGAACACCGATCGGTGCGCGTCGGGCGCCAGGTCGACATGGCCGCGCAAGCCGCGCGCGCGCACCACATGATTGTGACCAAGCGCGGCCAGCCGGCCCGCGCGGTAGACGATGATGCGAAGCTCGGATTCTTCCGCCGACACCGTGTAGCGCACCGCCCGCGCGGGCGCTGGCGGCAACTCGGGCAGGGCCGCAGGCGCGATGTCGGGCGCCGTGGGCGGCGTCGCGCAGCTGGTCAGCGCAAGTGTGAGCGCCACCGCCCAGACCCGAAGCCATGCGCCACGCCGGCGCATGACGAAGCCTGACGCCTGCTTCACCGCCGGGCCTTGGGCAGCAGGTAA
>CBDULG010000415.1:0-2777 GCA_965367985.1 uncultured Rhodocyclaceae bacterium | reverse complement strand
AGCAAATACATCGTGCCGATGTCTTTGTGATTGGTGGTCATCACCCACCGCATCAGCCCGGTCGGGCCGTGGTGGTGGTGATCGTCTTGGAGCTGTTCCGGGGTAACGGCCGACATGCGCTCTTCTCCTGCGGAAATCAGTTACGCGCGGCCGCGATCTGGGCCGGCTGGATGGCGTCGCCTGTCTTGTTGCTCCAGGCGTTGCGCGTGTAGGTGATGACCGCCGCCATATCGGCATCGGACAGTTGTTTGTCGAACGCCGCCATGGCGGTGCCTTCGCGACCGTGCATGACCACGTCGAGCTGCGCATCGGCCGGACCGAGAACTACCGCAGAGCCCTCGAGCGCCGGGAAAGCGGGCGGCATGCCTTGACCGCTGCCCTGATGACAGGCGGCGCAATTCGCTTGGTAAACTTCCTCGCCCTTGGCGACCAGCTCTTCGAGCGTCCACTCGCGCGTCTCATCGGCCGCCGCCGCTTTTACATCAACCTGCTGATCAGTGACCCACGCGGTGTAATTCTCAGCGGACAGCACGTGCACCTCGATCGGCATGAAGCCATGATCCTTGCCGCACAACTCGGCGCAGTTGCCGCGATACACACCTTCCTTTTCGGCGCGGAACCAGGTGTCGCGAATGAAGCCGGGAATCGCGTCCTGCTTGACGCCGAAGGCCGGCACCCACCAGGCGTGAATTACGTCGTCGGCGGTAAGCAGCATGCGAACCTTTTTGCCCACCGGCACCACCAGCGGTTTGTCGACTTCGAGCAGGTAATGATCGCCCTTGTCCGCGTCGCCCGAAATCTGCTCCCGCGGCGTCGACAGGTTCGACACGAACTGGATGCCCTCGCCCTCGCCCTTGATGTAGTCGTAGCCCCACTTCCACTGATAACCGGTCGCCTTGATGGTGAGGTCGGGCTTGGAGGTGTCCTTCATCGCGATCACGGTCTTGGTCGCCGGGTAGGCCATGCCGAGCAGGATGAGCACCGGCACGACGGTCCAGACGATCTCTACGGTCGTGTTTTCATGGAAGTGCGCCGCCTTCGCCCCCTTGTCTTTACGATGATGAAAGACCGACCAGAACATGACACCGAACACTGCCAGGAAGATCACCAGGCAGATGACCAGCATCAGCGTGTGCATGTCGTAGATTTCGGTCGCTATCTGGGTGACAGGCGTCTGAAGATTTATGCTCGATTCCGCCGCCCACGCGGATGCAGCGGGCATGGCCGGAAGAGCCGATAGTGCAATTTGAGCAAGCCTGCTCATGGGCAACCCCCATCCTTGTCTGTGAGGGGCGCAAACAAACGAAACCGATGAGCCAACGCTCCGGGCAGCTGCTTTATCCAGAATGGCGTGGACAACCGGGTCTCGGCGCTGCGCCGGTCGCGATTTTCCCGTTCCGGCGCGCCGCCGAGATGATGATTTTGTGCGGCCCGGAACATCCATGACATAGTGCCACACGCGTTTAAAACACGGCAAGCTCTTTGACTTCCGTGACACCCGACAGCGGCGTGCGCCGCAGCATTGAAAATGCGCCGGAAAGATTGCTGGCCGTGGCTTCGGGCGCCGGACCAAAGCGGCCCCGGATGCGCTCAGGCTGGCGCGCTGAGGCGCCGCCGAAGCGCTCGCATGAGTACCCCAAGGAGCGGCAGATGCTCATAGATTCCTGCCGCGGGATCCCAGTAATCGTGATGCGCCTCTACCCTTCCATCATCGGCGAAGCGCAGATGCGTCGTGCCGTAGACACTGATCGCGCGCGCGCCAAATCCGCGCATTGCGAACGAAAACCGCCACCGCAGCATGGCTTCGCGATCATCGGCGAACTTTGTGAGCACCACGAACGTCGGCCCGTCCACCGTAGCAAACATGTGCCGGAACACGTTGGCGATCGCCGGCAGGCCGCGCACGTCGTTGAATGGATCACTGAAATGCGCATCGGGCGCATAGATCGTCTCCAGGCGGCGGAGATCGTCGACGGTCAGGTTTTCATAGAAATCGATCAGTGCATCCAGCCGATTCATTGCATCGCCCGCCTACAGTCCGGTCGCACGCCGCACCAGGCGGAAATAGAGTGCGTAGGGCAGCAGCCGCAGCGCCTTGAGCAGGCGCGAGAAACGCTTCGGAAAGTGAATTTCGAACACACCGCGCGAAAATCCGCGCAGCATCGCCTCTGCCGCTTCGGCGGGGGTGAGCAGGGCGGGCATCTTGAAGTCGTTGTTGCGGGTCAGTGGCGTATCGACGAATCCCGGGTTAACGAGAAATACGTCGACGCCGCGCGGCTGAAGGTCGAGATGGAGCGTTTCGGCAAAATTGATCAACGCCGCTTTGGTCGGGCCGTACAGACAGGCTTGCGGCAAACCTGCATAGCCGGCCACGCTCGCCACCAGCGCCACCGCGCCTTGTTTACGCTGCAGCATGTCGGGCAGCAGTTGCCGCACGCCTTGCATGGTGGCGACGAGATTGACGTCGATGGTGCCGCGAATCGCCTCGTCCGTCATTTCCCATGCCCGTGTCGGCGCGTAGGTGCCGGCGAGAAAAATCACCAGGTCGATGCCGTCCCATCGCGCGAGCAATGCCTCGTGCGTGTCCTTGAAGGCCGCCGTGTCGGTGACGTCGAGCGGCAGCACGTGTGCGTCTTCGCATTTTTCCGCAACGGCCTCCAGCGCATCGCGCCGCCGCGCGCTGAGCGCCAGCCAGGCACCGCGCGCCGAAAGCGCCTCGGCAAGCGCCGCGCCGATGCCGCTCGACGCGCCGATCAGCCATACGCGACGGCCACGCC
>CBDULG010000414.1:0-2783 GCA_965367985.1 uncultured Rhodocyclaceae bacterium | reverse complement strand
GCTCAGTGCAACGACTGGGCGACGACCGCGGGGCGCGTGTGTGGTGTGGTGATGATGCGTTTGGCCACAAAGGGTGAGGTCATGGCGCGAACCAGCGCCGCGTAGTTCGGCTGGAAGCGCATTTCGGCGCCGACATTCGGGGAATGGTCGCCGGCGTCTACGATCAAATGGTCGCTGCTGGCGCCGATGATCACGACCCCCGCGGGCGACGCGAGGCCGTCGGGGTCGGTGTCCTGCTGTCCGATCGCGAGGATCGCTCGCGAGATGTCACCGCGATCACCCGCCCGCGCTTTAGCCCCGAAGGCGCTCTGCGCCATCGCGCCCCAGGGTTGTGACGGCTTGGTCTTGGCCTCAATCACCTCGGCGACGAGGACGAAGGCGTCGGTGTGCAGGCCGTCGATCGCCTGGCGGTGCAGTGGTTCGCGACCCAGCAAAATGGCCTCACCCAGGCGCAGGTCGTTGATCCGGCCTGTGTCGGCTCCGCTGAGTGCCCAAGGCAAACTGCTGGAGTTGCCACCGGAGACCGTGACGAGCACGCGGCCGAAATTCGACTCGATCGATTCGACCAGCGCCGACAGTTCGGCCATGTTGCTCGCGTCTGGCGACACGCCGTTGAGGCAGGCCAGGTTGGTGCCGATGCCTTTGAGTTCGATATGGGGCAAGCGCAGCAGTTCGCGCACCGTGTGCTCGAGCTCGCTTGGCATGATTCCCTCGCGCAGATCGCCGAGTTCGACCATGAGCACGATGCCGTGGATCCGCCTCGCCCGCCCTGCGGCGGCGGAGAGCTTGCGAATGACTTCGAGTTCGGTATTGAAGCTGACGTCGGCGTGCATCACGACGCGCATCGCCTGACTGATCATGGGCGAGCGGATCAGGGTCATCGACGCGGTGAGTGGCGCGTCGCGCATGGCCTCGATGTTCTCGATGCGCGAGTCGCCCAGCCCGCTCACCCCGGCGCCGAGCATCGCCTTGGCGATCCCGGCCGATCCTGCGCCGGCCTTGGTGACGCCGGTGACCGAGATTCCACGGCGGGCCAGCCGGCTGACCAGGGTATGCGCGTTGTGATGGATCTTGCCGAGATCGATCTCCAGCCGCGGTGCACTCATTGCACGAAGGCGGCCAGCTTCTCCTCGAGTTCCGGGAATGCGGACAGGACCATCTCGACCAGGCGATCCGGTGAGCGGGTCAGCGCATCTGTTACGGGAATACCGAGTTCGCCTGCGTAGCGTGTGATCGCGGTGTCGACCTCGGCGTCGCTCATGTTCTCGTGGTTGATGGTCACACCAATGACGCGCGTGTCGGCGAAGGTCTCGATGAGATGGATCTCGCTGGCGGCGGTCGGCATCGCCATGTGCGGAAAGTCGCAACGATGCTGGCGCCCCGGTGCGTGCTGCAGCACCACGCCATGCGGACGGCTGCCGCGCAGGATCAGGCTCGACGTCGAGAATGCCGGATGGCTCAGCGCGCCCTGGCCTTCGATGATGATGACATCGGGGCGCTCGCCTTCGAACGCTTCGACGACGCTCGCTTCCATCTCGCCCGAACAGAACTGCGAGGGGATGGCATCGAGCGCGACGCCATAGCGGGCGCCCTGGATCAAGCCGGTCTGACCGGTGCCGACCATCACCGCCTTGAGTCCGCGCTCGTTCAGCGCGCGGGTCAGGATGTCGGCGGTCGTACGCTTACCGATCGCGCAGTCTGTGCCAAGCACAGCGATACGCGGACAGGTGACCTCGGTAATGCGGTCGCTGAACACGCGCAGGTCCTTCTTGGCGCGCGGCCTGCGTACATCGAGGATGGTCACGTTGTTTGCGGCGCTGGCTGCAGCGAACTCGGGATCGTCGTTGAGAAACTCATGGAGGCCGTTCACGATGTTCATGCCGAGGCCGATGGCTTCACGAACAAGCGCGCGCTCATGCGGCGACAACATGCCACTCGCGGGCGCCATGCCGATAATGTAGTAGTCAGGTACGCCGCCGGCGCGTGTCATGGCTGCCGCGAGATCTCTGCAGACCGGAATTTGGTTGGCCGCGTCGCCGAGCACTTCGCCGGCATCGAGGCCGGCCTTCTCGCTGTCGATGACCGACAGAATCTCGTACTTTTCGGAGTGCCGGACAAGGCCGTTGGCGGTCTTGCCGTCGAGTGAGCCGAAGTTCGCTTCGCAATAGACTATCGCGGTCGCCAGTCCGCTGGATGACGGTCGGGCCTTTTTCCGCGTGGGCATCGGCCTGATAAATGCGACAGCGGGCGCATGATCGGGAACAAGCGCGTTTGACAGCGCGGAATAGATCGCGTTGGACATGAGTCACTCCTTGAGTTGGGCTCAGAGGAGGCGACTGGATCGTGTCGGCTGCTTCCAGCCGAAGGTCAACGCGAAGTCCCCAATAAGTCGGGTTTGACATCCACCTTAACACACCGCCCTGCTCGGCTCGTTTTCGCGCCGCTATTTGAATGCAAATACTGTGCCGGAAATTTTCCTGGCGCCTGACCGGCTTTTGTCGCGTGCGCTTCGGCCTCGATCGCGGTCATTGGCTGCCCCGTCGCTGATTCTTTCCCGTGATCGCAGTAGAGAAGCCATTAACGGGGTATCGCGCGTCGGACCCACGGCCATGGAACGTGAATGTCGCGCGTCGTCCCATGCAAACGTCTTGAATTTTCATGCGATCACGCGCGCGCAAGGTTCAGCAACGCGCTAGCCGTTTGTCTATCCTAGTAATCTGGGCAGACAACAACACCGACCGAGGAGCGCTGCGCATGAAACCCCATGCATTCGTCGCCATGCC
>CBDULG010000413.1:0-2786 GCA_965367985.1 uncultured Rhodocyclaceae bacterium | reverse complement strand
AATATTCACAATAACTTACTAACGCCAACAAGCGGTCAACTGCCGTTTTCAGGATAATTCAGGGCTACTTGCTCGGTATTTCCCCAAGGGACGTCGTGCCAGCAAGAGCCGGGACACGGCCTGCGTGTCGAACGTCTGGATTCCGGCCTTCGCCGGAATGACGAGGTTCGAAACTCGCTTCAGATTTGGGCCGCCGAGGCTTTTATGCGATTGCCGTGCCGGACCCGCTGCGTGTCGCGCGACTCACGGATCGGGCGGTTCCGCCCCGCAACGAGTGCGAGGCGGGATTCCGGTTCGCGCAGCGCCGGAATCCCGAAGATGCTTCAGAACACCAGCGTCCAGCCCTGCTGCCTGACCATCTCCCGCGTGTAGGAGACGCCATCGATCTTGAGACCGTGCTGATCGAGCAACGTAATGATGCCGCCCTTGTTGCCCAACTGGGCACCCTTGCCGTCGAGCTGAATACGCAGCGTGTCACCCGGGGGAAACGCGCCGGCGGGCAGCGGACTGCGGTTCTTGTTGCGGTCGGCGAGTTCCCAGCCGGTGAGATCCACCGCGGCCGGCGAGGCGTTGATCAAGGTGACCGACTCGAGCCCAGGGTCGTCGCCGTGCGGGTTGACCAATGCTGCCGCAATCCGCACATGACCGTCGCGAGCAGCCGGTTCGGGGGTGGGTTCGGGCTCGGGATCGGGCGACGGTTCCGGGGTGGGCGCCGGCCCGGGAATCCTGTGTCCGGTGGAATCGTCGGTGTGCCAGGCCTGCGACTGAAAGGCGAGGAACAGCGCGACCCACTGCTCCGGCCAGCGTTCCTCGCCGTCGCTGTCGAGGATCGCGGGATAGTGAAGCATCAGACCGCCGTCCTGCCATACGCCGTCGTCCTTGACGAATTGGCCGGCGTTGCCTTGGTTCATGTGGATGTCGTGGATGCCGTTGCCCGGCAGAAAGCCGAAGTATTTGTCCTTTTTGTTCTGTTCGGGCCCCCAACGCTCACCAAAGGCGTAGATCTCTGCGTTTTCATCCGAAATCGCGCGCTGCACGTAGCCGTTGATCTTTTCGTTGAGGTCATTGTCGGGACCGGGAATGTCGTGGGCGAGCGCCTTCATGTGCTTGCGATCGAAGAGATTGGCGCGGATGTAGTCGAGCGCGCGACCACCCGGTGCATTCGGCAGCACGGTAAAGCCCGTCGACAGCGTCGCGAGGCTCTCGACGATCGGATGCTGGAAGTCGTCCGCTACCAGGTACAGCAACTCGGATGGCGACAGCTTCGATTTCACATTGATGGCGATCCGGTAATCGGTCGTGTCATCGACGATATGGATCTGATAGTGCGGGCTGCTGCCCGCGCCAAGGCGGCTCGAAATGGGGCGCCCTTTGAGAACGCCGTAGTTCTTCAGCGGCATACCGGTCTCCTTCTTGTAGCGCGCGACCCCGCCAAACGGGTGGAAGTCGCGCGCGGGTGGAGTTCAACACTTACGCTTGAAGTATTGACGCTGATCCGCTGATGTCAATCGCCTATTTCGAACGGCCCGCATGGCAAGGCGGTCACGCCGCCGCGGCAACCGCCATGCGCCGCGACAGCGCCGAGTTGCGCGCCAGCAGGAAATCCCGCAGCAATGCCGCATAGTCCGGCCGCACCGCATCGCGGATCGAAGGACGCCGCGCGAGTTCGGCACGCCACGCGCTGAGCTTCGGCAGCCCGGTGAAGAAGCCGAAATCGTCGATCGTCTCGAACACATCGAAGTAGCGAAATACCGGGCCGAACACCGCGTCGACGATGCTCAGTTGCGCGCCGGCGAAGTACGGCCCGCTGCCGAGCGCGGCATCGAGTTGTTCGAAGCGGCTGCGGATATCCTGCGCGCGAGCGCCCAGCGTCGCCTCGTCGGCGGCATTGTAGAAAGCGCCGATCGCGTTGAGTACCGCCGAGCCAAACTCGATCCAGCCGCGGTGCCGCGCGCGTTCGAGCGGATCTTCCGGATGCAGGCGCGGCGCAAGGGTTTCGTCGAGATATTCGCAGATCACCGCCGACTCGAAGATCGAATGTCCGTCGACGCGCAGCACCGGCGTCTTGCCCAGCGGCGAGATGGCGAGAAACCAGTCCGGTTTGTTCGCCAAGTCGATGTCCTGCCGCGCAAACGCGACGCCTTTTTCCTGCAGGACGATGGCGGCGCGCTGCACATAGGGGCACAGCGCATGGCTGACAAGGGTGATCGAGGCAGTTGTGGTGGTTGGCGTGTTCATTTCCGTTCTCCATTGAGTTCGCGACGCACACATCGTAGGATTGCAAAGACGCAGTGAAAATAGGCAAAGGCGCAATCAATGAATGCGCAAACGCAATACAAATTGAGCGCGGCCGATCTCGAAACCGTCCTCGCCACGGTGCGCACCGGCACCCTCGCCAAGGCGGGCGAGCGCCTCGGCGTGGACCCCTCGACCGTTTTCCGCGCCATCCAGCGCATCGAGCGCGGCCTGGGCCAGCCGCTGTTCGAACGCTCGCGCACCGGCTACCTCGCCACGGAGCTGGCGCAGTCGCTCGCCGCCTACGCCGAGCAGATGGAGACGGCGCTGGAATCGGCGCGATCGGCGACACAACAGCAGCCCGAGCAGGTATCCGGCACTGTCCGCCTGACCACCACCGACACGCTGCTGCACGGCTTGATCGCGCCCGCCCTCAAAACCCTGGCTGCGCGCCATCCCCTGCTGAGCTACGAACTGCATGCGGGCAACGAACTGGCCAGCCTCACGCGGCGAGATGCCGACATCGCCGTGCGCGCCACCAAGCGCCCGCC
>CBDULG010000412.1:0-2790 GCA_965367985.1 uncultured Rhodocyclaceae bacterium | reverse complement strand
AAGCGACGCTGCGGCACCGCCGGAAGACGACAAGCGTGCGCTCATTGCGGCAGCCCTGGAACGCGCCAAGCGGCAAAAGGCCGAAGCTGCGGCAAAGAACGTCGAGCACCTCAGCCCCGCCCAGGCCGCGCAGATCGAAGAAGCCGAACGCCGCCGGAAAAGCATGCTGACAGCGGACGCAGACACGGTCGCCGCCGACGCCATCGACAAGTCGGAAGCGCCCTGATGCTCACATCCCCCTTCGTGCGGCAGCCGGTCAGCGTGCAGCAGGTGATGTTCACCGTTCTGTTGGCGCTGCTGCCTGCCGTCGCCCTCTATGTGTGGCAGTTCGGACCCGGCATCGTCGTCAATCTGGTCATCGCGTCGATCAGCGCGCTGGCCGGCGAAGCCTTCGTGTTGTGGCTGCGCAAGAAGCCGGTGACGCTGTATGTCACGGACCTGTCGGCGGTTGTCACCGCGTGGCTCATCGCGCTCGCCTTTCCGCCCACCATCGCCGCGTGGGTGCTGGCGCTGGCTACACTCGTCGCCATCGTTCTGGTCAAGCATCTCTATGGCGGCCTGGGCCAGAACCCGTTCAATCCGGCGATGGCGGCGTACTGCCTGATGATCGTCGCCTATCCGTCGGCGATGTCGCAGTGGCCGGATGCAGGCTGGATCGACCTTGGCACCCATCTGGAACTCATAACCGGGGGCAACCTCGATGCGGTCAGCGGCGCGACCCCGCTCGACACCATGCGCACCGGTCTGCATTCCGATCAAACCGTATCGGCGATTCTGCAGAACGACGCTTTCGGCCTGGTTGGCGGGCGCGGCTGGGAGTGGATCGCGCTCGGCTATCTGGCCGGCGGCGCCTTCCTGTTATGGCGGCGGGTGATTAGCTGGCATCTGCCGACCGCCTTCCTCGTCGGCCTGCTGCTCGTCTCCGGCGTTTTCTGGTTGGCGGATTCGGCGCGCTTCGCTTCGCCGCTGTTTCACCTGGCCAGCGGCGGCACCCTACTCGCCGCATTCTTCATCGTCACCGATCCGGTGTCGGGCGCCACCACGCCGCGCGGCAAGCTCATCTTCGCCGCGAGCATCGCGCTCATCACCTACCTCATCCGCGCCTTCGGTGCTTACCCTGACGGCATCGCGTTCGCGGTGCTGCTGATGAACGTCTGTGTGCCGCTGATCGACATGAAGACCCAGCCTCCAGTGTTCGGTCACAAGAAAGACAGCAGGAAGACTTCTCCGTGAGCACCGAATATACGGCCACGCGGACCTCGATTCGTACCGGCGCCATCCTGACGATTTTCGCGATCGGTTTCACCGCCGTGATGGCGCTCACCTATCGCGTCACCAAACCGGATATCGACGCAGCGGTGGCCGAGATCAAGCGCAATCTGATTGCCGAAGTGCTGCCACCTGCGAGCTATGACAACGCTCTTCTCGACGACGTGGTGGTGCTGCGCGCAACGCCGCAACTCGGGCTCGACGAAGGCGGGCTGGTCTACCGGGCGCGCAAGTCAGGCGAACCGGTCGCACTGATCGTCGAGGCGCGCGCGCCCGACGGCTACGGCGGCGCCATCGACCTGATCGTCGCGGTGCGCGCCGACGGCAGCGTCTCCGGCGTGCGCACCACCGCCCATAAGGAAACGCCCGGGCTGGGCGACTATGTCGATCGCCGAAAGGATTCGAACAAGGCGTCGCCGTGGATCGACCAGTTCGCCGGGGCCTCGTTTGGCGACACGCCAGAGGCACAATGGCAGGTGCGCAAGGACGGCGGCAGCTTCGACGCGCGCTCCGGCGCCACGATCAGCGCACGCGCCGTGGTTGGCGCCGTCGCGCGCGCACTCGCATGGACGCGTGCCAATCAGAATCGCCTGTTCGACGCCAAGTCGGGTGAAACGCTGGCGAGCGCATCAGGAGCATTGAAGGAATGATCAACTTCGACCGCGACACCTGGATCAACGGCCTGTGGAAGCAGAATCCCGGCCTCGTGCAACTGCTCGGCCTGTGCCCCATCCTCGCCGTCAGCACCACCATGGTCAACGCCGTCAGCCTCGGCCTCGCGACAATTGTGGTCATGGCGCTGGCTAATCTCGGCGTTGCCACGCTGCGCAACTTCATCCCCTACGAAATCCGCATCCCGGTGTTCATCCTCATCATCGCCTCGCTGGTGACGGTGGTCGATCTGCTGTTCAACGCCTACCTGCACGAGTTGTATCTGGTGCTCGGCATCTTCATTCCGCTGATCGTCACCAACTGCATCGTGCTGGCGCGCATCGAAGCCTTTGCCGCCAAGAACAACCCGCTCGTCTCCACCTTCGATGGCATCGCCATGGGCATCGGCCTGCTGTGGGTGCTCGCCCTGCTCGGCGCGATTCGCGAACTGATCGGCGCGGGCACGGTACTCGGCGGGATCGATCTGATTATTGAAGGCGCCGAGCCGATCAAGGTGCTGGGCACCGACTACCCAGGCTTCCTCATCGCCATCCTGCCGCCGGGCGCGTTTTTCGCCCTCGGCTGCCTGATCGCGATGTTCAACTGGATCAACCTGCGCGCCAGCGAACGCCGTCACGCCGCGCAAGCCAAGGTGCCCGAAGGCGCCCTGCCGGAAAGCTGAGACGCATCGTGTCGCGGCCGATGAGCAAGGACGCGATCGCGCAGATGTTCGCGCGCTTCAAGGCCGCCAATCCCGAACCGAAAACCGAGCTGGAATATGGCTCGCATTACCAATTGCTGGTCGCAGTAGTGCTCTCGGCGCAGGCCACCGACAAGAGCGTAAATCTTGCCACGCGCAGTCTGTTCGCG
>CBDULG010000411.1:0-2796 GCA_965367985.1 uncultured Rhodocyclaceae bacterium | reverse complement strand
GCCAAGGCCGCGCCGCGCCCGAGACATCGCCGGTGAGCCAGAAAAGCATTGACTGCACGCGGGTATCGGTCGTCATCACAAGCATGAAGAGCACCATCGCACCGCAGCCCGCGGCGACGATCACCCCGGTAAGCAGCAGCCGGCTTTGCGTCCACGAGCCGTCGCCGCGCGCCAGCCCGAAGACCAGCAGCATCGCGGCCATCGCTCCGCCGAAGGCCGCCAGGTCGATCCGCCAGGTCGCCGCACCGAGCAGGATGGCCGCCAGCGCGCCGACCGCGGCGCCGCCCGAGATGCCGAGCACGTAAGGATCGGCCAGCGGGTTACGCAGCAACACCTGCATCAGCGCGCCAGCCAGCGCGAGCAGGGCACCGCTGGCGAAGGCAGCGGCGGCGCGTGGCAGGCGCAGCTCGCGGATGACGGCGGCGGTGGTGCCTTGCCCCTCGCCGAACAGCGCCGCGAATACATCCGCCCAGCCGGCGTCGAGGCTGCCGGCGCGCAAGGCCAGCAAGAGCGCGCCAACGCTGCCCAGCGCGAGCAGGCCAAAGGTGAGAATGGCGGTTCTACGAGCGAACATGCCGGGATGCACGTCTCCGGTCACTGCGACAGGCGCAGTGTCGCGCGAAACCGGCGGCACCGCACGCCCCGGCTGCGCGATGGCGGTCGAATGCGGCGGCACCTTCATGGCGGTGCGGCCTTATCGCTTCGGCTGGAATTTCAGGGTCACGAACACGCTGCGCCCTTGCTGGGTGTAGAAACGGGCGGTCTCATAGTCATGGTCGAACAGATTGGTGAGCGCGGCCTGCAGCCGCCAGTCGGGGTTCAGCCGATATTCGCCGCGCAGGTCGACCGTGGCGTAGCCACCGAGGCGGTCGCTGTTGGCCAGATCGTCGTAACGCCGACCCTCGGCGAACAGCGTCGTGCCGGCGCTGAAGCGGCCATAGTCGCGATCGACGTCGACACGCAGCGTCTGCTCGGCGCGCCGCGGCAGCACATTGCCGCGCCTGGCGCCGGCGTCGCGATTCTGCGGGTCGAGCAAGGTCAAGCTGGTGCTCATGGCCCACTCGCCGACGCGCGTCGCCAGCGTGCCCTCGAGCCCGCGAATGCGCGCCTTGCTGACGTTGTTGGGCGCGGAGATGCTCGCGTCGAAGGCGATCAGATCGTCGACCGTGGTTTCGAATACATTGACCGTCCAGCGACCCCAGTGGCCGCGCCCGGCGAGGCCGATGTCAACCGTGTGCGATGTTTCGGGATCGAGATCGGGGTTGCCGAAAAAGGGGAAGTAAAGTTCGTTGAACGACGGCGCCTTGAAGGCCGTGCCGTAACTTGCCGTGAGGCGCAGCACGTCCGACAGCGCCATGCCCCAAGCGAGGCCGCCCGTGGTGTGCGCCCCGAACTGCTCGTTGTCGTCGCGGCGCAGGCTGAGCTGGTAGTCATGCGCGCCGGTCGCGCCCTGATAGAGCGCGTACACGCCCTGGTTGGTGCGCTCGGTCACCGGGAAGGCCGAGGTGCTGTCGATTTCGTCCTCGATCTGGTCGATGCCGAAAGTGATCAGGTGGTCCATGCCGAGCTCGACATCGTTCTGCCAGCCGAGGCTGACGCGCTGCGTGTCGAAGCGGCTGCTGAACACGTCGTCCTTGAAATTGCGGGCCTCGTCCTTGGCCAGCCCTGCCGTCAGCGTCATCTTCCACGCCTCGACCGGCGAATAGCTGAACTGCCCGCCGAGCACTTCCTGCACCGCATCGGCGTTGTTCTGGAAGTCGCCGTCGAACTCCGCCTCGCTTTCGCTGCGCAGCCAGTTCACACTTACCTCGGCGCCGCCCGGCAGGTGATAGCCGGCGCGTACTGATCCAGCGACGTTTTCGAAGCCGTCGCGGTCCGGCTCGGCGGTAAAACAGCCGCCCACACCGGCGGCGTCAACACGGCAACTATTGAAGCCGTCCGTTTTCTCATGTGAGAGGTTGAGGCTCACCCAACCGTGCTCGCCGCCGCCGTCGAGGCCGACGACCGCCTTGTGCGTCTGATCGCTGCCCAGCCCGACACTTGCGTTCGGGCGCGGTGCGCCGCCACCGCGCCGGGTGAAGATCTGGATGACGCCGCCGATCGCCTCTGAGCCGTAAAGACTGGAGCGCGGGCCGCGCACGATCTCGATGCGCTCGATCATGTCCACGGGCAGATCCTGGAATGCCGTGCTGCCTGCGGTCGCCGAACCGACCTTGACGCCGTCGATGAGCACCAGCACATGGTCGGACTCGGTACCGCGCACGAAGACCGAGGATTGCTTGCCGCGACCGCCGTTGTTGGTCATCGACACGCCAGGCAAGCCGCGGAACAGATCGGTGATCGCGCGGGGTTGTTGACGCTCGATGTCGGCGCGCGTGATGACCGTCACCGGCGCCAGTGAGTCATCCACAGTGCGCGCGGTGCGCGTTGCGGTGACGACAACCGTCTCGCCGACCGCATCGGCGGCGAGGGACGACAAAGGAAAAGCAAGAGACACCGCCAGTGCGGCGGCAGACAATCGGATCTTCAAGACAACTCTCCCGGCATACCAGGCGTCCCCGCCCGCGCATGCAACGTTTGGCGATAGCGAAAAGCCCGGGAGAATCGTGTCAGGCAGCCTGCCCCGCCGCTCCCCCGCAGCACTTCCGCTCTGAGTGTTCCAGGCCGGTATCCGGGCTCGTGGCTGGCGCAGGACTTCGCGCCGGGTGCATCGCCTTCCCGGGTCACAAGACCCAGTGGCGGGTGGATGCACCGTGGGGTCTGTGCTCATTCGACCGACGATCGAATGAGCACAGA
>CBDULG010000410.1:0-2799 GCA_965367985.1 uncultured Rhodocyclaceae bacterium | reverse complement strand
TTGGCAGATGGTTTGCCGGGAGTGCCAGTCGGTAACGTCACTCCTGCGAAAGCGGGGAGTCCATCGCAGCGGTGGTATCGCGGTGGGAAAGTAGATGTGTGGGCGTGGCCGGGTGAAAGGGGCGCGCCGATGACGAGAAAAACGCGGTCCGCGGTGCGGGCAATGCAGCAAACGAGACGGACGAACGGAGATAGCACATGCTTTATCGTGAAGCGGGCCAGTTCAAGGCTACATACGAGGAGGATCAGCAGATCTTCCCGATCGCGCAGGATCGCATCGGGGTGTGGCTACTGGTCGGCTTTTTCGCGCTCGTCGTACCTTTCGTCGCCAACGAGTACTGGCTCAAGGCCATTCTCACGCCGGTGTTGATCTTTTCGCTGGCTGCCATCGGCCTGAACATCCTCACCGGCTACGCGGGTCAGCTCTCGCTCGGATCGGCGGCGTTTATGGCGGTGGGCGCGTTCGGCGCCTACAACTTCATGCTGCGCATCGATGGCATGCCCTTCCTCATCGCCCTCGCACTCGGCGGTTTGTGCGCGGCCATCGTGGGCATTCTGTTCGGGCTGCCCAGCTTGCGCATCAAGGGCTTCTACCTGGCGGTGGCGACGCTGGCGGCGCAGTTCTTCATCATCTGGGTGTTGGTCAAGGTGGAGTGGTTCTCCAACTATTCTTCGTCGGGCGTGATCACCGCGCAAAACGTCGAGATCCTTGGTTTCGCCTTTGATGGGCATGTGTCGAAGTATCTGCTCACGCTGGGGGTGGTGGTGGTGATGGCGCTGCTCGCCAAGAATATGGTGCGCTCAAGCACCGGGCGCGCGTGGATGGCGGTGCGCGACATGGACGTTGCGGCAGAGGTGATCGGCTTCCGCCTGATGCGCACCAAGCTGCTCGCCTTCGCGGTGTCGTCGTTTTACTGCGGCGTCGCCGGCGCGCTGTATGCCTACACCTACATCGGCACGGTGGAGCCGGAAGGCTTCAACCTTGACCTGTCTTTCAAGATCCTGTTCATGATCATCATCGGCGGTACGGGCTCGATCATGGGCTCCTTCCTCGGCGCGGCCTTTATCGTGCTGCTGCCGATCTTTCTCGACAACGTCGTACCCGTGGTGCTGGGCGATCTGGTCTCGGCCAGCTTCGTCTCCAACCTTCAGCTCATCGTCTTCGGCGGGCTGATCATCTTCTTCCTGATTGTCGAGCCGCATGGGCTGGCCCGCCTGTGGCAGATCGGCAAGGAAAAACTGCGGCTGTGGCCGTTCCCGCACTGATTCGGGGTGCAGTCGGCAGCCGCCGACCCGTCCTCGCAGTTGCACTATGCTTAAGACTCACAAGAGGAGACTACTCATGAAACTCAAGAAAACCGCAGTTATCGGTGCTGCAATTGCCGGCCTGCTGGGCTCGTCAATGGCGATCGCCGCCGAGCAATTCTTCGGCCTGCCGAGCTACCGCGTCGGTGCCTATGGCGGCAACGGTGCCTCGCTGTACGGTGGCTGGATCGACTATATGGCCATGATCAACGCGCGCGACGGTGGCGTCGGTGGCGTCAAGCTCACCTGGGAAGAGTGCGAAACCGAATACAACAACGCGCGTGGCGTGGAGTGTTATGAGCGCCTCAAAAAGGGCGGCGAGACGGGTAACTCGGTCTTCATGCCGCTGTCGACGGGCATCACCTACTCGGTGCTCGACAAGGTCGCCGACGACAAGATTCCGCTGGTGACCATCGGTTACGGGCGCACCGATGCGGCGGACGGCAGCGTCTTCCCGTGGGTGTTTCCGATGATCACAACCTACTGGTCGCAAGCCTCGGCAATTATCAATTACATCGGCCAGACAGCCGGCGGCATGGACAAGCTCAAGGGCAAGAACATCGGCCTGCTTTATCACGATTCCGCGTACGGCAAGGAGTCGCACGCGGTGCTGGACAAGCTCGCTGAAAAGCACGGTTTCAAGGTGCTTAAGGTGGCGGTCGCTCACCCCGGTAACGAGCAGCAGGCGCAGTGGTTGCAGATCCGTCGCGAGCGCCCGGACTATGTCATTTTATGGGGCTGGGGCGTGATGAACGCCACCGCTATCAAGGCGGCCGCGAAGACCGGCTATCCGGTCGAGAAAGTCGTTGGTGCGTGGTGGTCGGGCTCCGAAGAAGACATGATTCCAGCCGGCGCCGCCGCCACGGGCTATGTCGCCGCGGGGTTTAACGTGGCGGGCGCCGACTACCCGGTGATCAAGGCGATTCAGGACAACGTCTATGCCAAGGGCAACGGCAACATGGCCGACAGCGAGCGTGTCGGCACCGTGTTATACAACCGTGGCGTGGTGCACGGCATCATCGCGGTCGAAGCGGTCCGGGTCGCGCAGGCCGAATTCGGCGAAGGCAAGGCGCTGACCGGCGAGCAGATGCGCTGGGGCTTCGAGCATCTCGATCTGAGCGGCGAACGACTCGCTGCGCTCGGCGCCGAGGGCTTCATCCCCGAGATGAAAATCACCTGCAGTGATCATGAAGGCGCAGCCAAGCTGAAATTCCAGCAATGGGACGGCAAGAAGTGGAACGTCATCACCGACTGGATCGAGGCCGACAAGGAACTCGTGCGCGGCATGATCGAAGAGTCCGCAGCGGCCTACGCCAAGGAAAAAGGCATTACCCCGCGCGACTGCTCGAAAGAGAGCTGATCGCATCCGGGCACGTGCGGCCGGCTCGCCAGCCGCACGGGGCCTTCCCCCGACTGGGGAAGGTCCGCCGAGCGCATCGCAGTGCGTTCGGCGGACCCTCTCTGCGAGATTTTTCAAGGGAAGGGACGCACACCG
>CBDULG010000409.1:0-2808 GCA_965367985.1 uncultured Rhodocyclaceae bacterium | reverse complement strand
GGCCGAGACCTGCCAGTGCCAAAGAACCCGGTTCCGACACTCCCGTGCCGGGCTGGCCACCGCAGACGCCGCCAGAGGCGCCACCGGGGGCCGTGCAGATCGTGCCTTTTGCAGCATAAAGCTTCACGTAATCCTTCTTACCGGTCCAACCTGAATTAGCGCTATCGAAGGCCGGATTGAACGCGCCAATCAGCCAATAGGATGAGTAGGTCGTCGTGTCGTTGGTGCTGGCTAAGGAGGTTCCCGGATTCGACACGCTGGCGATATTGACCCAACCGCCATTCACGAGATCCGAATAGCTTTTGCCCGCAAGCACGGGAGGAACGCTCGCGCCGATGAAGGCCGCAACGGTTAGATCCGAGTCCCCCGAGTACCAGCCATTCTGGACATGTGTCAGGTTGACCGCCTCACTGAACGAAAGGAGGATCGAATCGTAGCGGTCGTCATTATCCGCCGCGTGTTCGGGATTGACGCCCTCGCCCGGATCACCGCTATTTACGTCGCGGTTCTTGACCCCGAGGCCACCACTGTAGGAGCCAAGGTGGGCCGTCTCGAGCAGCGTGTTGGAGCCACCACCGGTATTTGCCCAAGCGGAAGCCGTTACTGTCACACCGCCCGCAGAATAGTCCAGCGTGTTGTTGTAGACGTTACTGGAGCCTTCGTTCCTATCTGAAAACGTCCAAGTGGTTGCCGCCATTGCCGGAGCCACGACCGCCAAGCCCGCCACAACCAGCATTCCTCTCAAAACCTTTCTCATCTCGCTACTCCTAAATGTTTCTTTTGCTTGACACTCATTAAGCAATACGTGTGCCATCCGGCCGATCGTTTTTCAAAACAATTACTTACACATTTCTCCGGTCCGCTGTCGTGGCGAAACGTCAGATTTCTCGACACATCAATCGAGCTGCCCGCGCAATTGCTTCGCCGCTTCCACGCCCGGAAACCACACCGCACTACGCAACGCGGCATCGACTTCTTCGCGCGCTTGGGGCACATGTCCCGCTGCCTTCAACGCAACCGCCAGGTGATAACGCACTTCCGGGTTATCCGGCGCGCGCAATCGTGCGTCGCGCAGAAGCCCCAACGCACCGTCCGTATCACCTTCGCGAAGCAGGATCCAGCCCAGCGTGTCGGCGACGAGCGGATCCTGCGGTGCTAGCGTGCGTGCTTTTTCGGCAACCGTGCGGGCCTCTTGGCTGCCCGTTTCGAGCAAAGTCATCGCGTAGTTGTTGAGCAGATCGATATTTGCCGCGTCGACAGACAGCAGCGTCGCATAGTGGTCGCGCGCGGCCGCCCAGTCACCTGATTGCGATGCCAGTTCGGCAAGCGCTCGGCGAACCGGCTTGCTTTCCTGACGTGCAAGTTCCTTCTCCAAGGCTTGACGTGCTGCTCGCGATTTTCCCAGCGCGAGCTGCGCGCGGGCTAGGCGAATGGCGCCGTCGGCATCGGGCGCCGCGGCGTAAGCACGCTGGAAGATCGTCACCGCCTTCTTATTGTCACCGGCCATCAACGCAATCGCCGCCTCGTACCGCGCAATCGTCGCCTCGTTTGCCTGGGCAACGCGTAAGGACTCGAGCGCGGCACGCGCTGCCTCGGGAGCGCGACGTGCGAGTGCTACGTCAAGATTCAGCGCGAGGGCCGGCTCATAACCAGGCGCTGCCGTGAGCGCTTTTTGTGCGTTGTATTCCGCATCGTCGGGGAAGCCGGCGCCAAGCTGAAGCTGGCCGATGCGCACCTGCGCGTCGGGGTCGAATTCTGCCAGGCGCGTCATGTCACGGAAGGTCAGTCTCGCAGCGGCGGCGTCGCCCGCCGCCAGATACGCCTGCCCCAGCACGGTGAGCGCCGCGAAATTCTGCGGGTGGCGCAGCGCAACCTCCTTGGCGGCGTTCAAGGCCGGTTCGGGTTGGCGCATTAAATGCAAGATCTCGACCAAGGCGAGACCGGCCGCCGGGTCGTTGGGCGCCTTGGCGGTTGCCTTACGCAGCCATTCGACCGCTGCGGGAAGGTCGCCGGCGCGCTGCTCGAGCAGTCCCAGTTCATGCATCACGCGGGGGTCGTTCTTGTTCTCGGTGTACAGACGAGTGAGGCGTTGGCGTGCAGCCGCCTGCTCACCTTGCGACGATTCGATGCGTGCCAGATTGAGATGCGCAGGAACGAAGTGGGCATCGCGCGCGAGCACACGTTCATAAGCGTCGCGCGCGCCTGCGACGTCGCCGTTGGCGGCGCGCAGCGCGCCAAGCAGGTTGAGCGCGGCGAGCTCATTTGCATTATGGGTAACCATGGCCTCGGCGACGCTCAAGGCTTTTTCCGCTTCGCCACGCCGCATATACAACGAGGTGAGTACCACGCCGACGCCGCCGTTACCGGGCGCCGCGGCGAAAGCGCGCTCGAGCGCCGCCAGGCCTTCATCGGCATCGCCACCGCCGAGCAGACTGAAACCGAGTGCCGCCTGGGCCTGTCCGTCGTTCTGAAGTATCGCCGCAGCGCGTTCTAGATAACGCGTGGCACGTGCATATCGCTTTTCGGTGAGATTGGCGCGGCCAATCAGCAGCAGCGCCTGAGGATCGTCGGGGCGCGCACGCAGCACCGGCTCGACGGTATTGATTGCGCGCACCGAGTCGCCTTCGCTCATGTAAATGCTGCCGAGCAGCTTGCGTGCGCCCAGATTGCGCGGATAGCGCGAGATCAGCGTATCGAGATGGGATTTGGCCTTTTCCGTTGCGCCCAGTCCGTGCTGTGCGAGCGCACCGAGCATGAGCAGTTGCTCGTTGTTGTTTAGGTACTCCACCTCGAGCGAATCGGTGAGAT
>CBDULG010000408.1:0-2840 GCA_965367985.1 uncultured Rhodocyclaceae bacterium | reverse complement strand
TCCGCACAGGTGGCGTCGTCGCGCAGTCGGGCGATACGGTAGCTGGTTTCGGACCAGGTCTGCATCAGTTCGGCGCGCGGCGCCTTGAACAGCAGTTTGGCGTTCCGCCAGACGCGGATTTCGTCCTTGTCGTTGGGTTCGCCGATGAAGTGGTACGACAGGCCGGCATCGCGCAACGGCGCAGTGACCTTTTCGCGGTCGGCACGGCGGATCTGGATGACGGCGCCGAGTTCTTCGGCAAACAGGCCGCCGAACACCTTGTCGAAGAAGCGGCCCTTGAGCGTGTCCGGCTTCTTGTCGAGGCCGTCGACGTCGTTCATCCAGCGGTCGTAACACAGCGTATCGAGCACCAGCGACAGGCCGCAGCGTGAGGCGAACGCCATCTCGCACACCGTCGCCCACAGGCCGCCGTCGCTCCGGTCGTGATACGCGAGCAGCAGGTTTTCTGCGCGGAAACGCTGGATGAGCGCAAAGAAGCGGCGCAGCTGTTCGGCATCGACGTCAGGCGCGTGCTCGCCAACGGAGTCGAACGCCTGCGCCAGCGCCGAGCCGCCGAGGCGATGCTGGCCTTCGCCGAGGTCGATCAGCAGCAGTTCGGTGTCTTCACCCTCGGGCAGTTGCAACTGCGGAGTCAGCGTGCGGCGCACGTCCTGCACCGGCGCGAAGGCGGTGACGATGAGCGACAGCGGTGAGATCACCTGCTTTTGTTCGCCGTCCGCCGGCCAACGGGTTTTCATCGACAGCGAATCCTTGCCCACCGGAATCGACAACCCGGCCTGCTGGCAGAACTGCGACACCGCCGCCACCGTATCGAAAAGTTTGGCGTCTTCGCCACGGTGACCGGCAGCGGCCATCCAGTTGGCCGACAGCTTGACCTGTTTGAGATCTGCGATGTCGGCCGCGGCCAGGTTGGTGATCGCCTCGCCGACCGCCATGCGGCCACTCGCTGCCGCGTCCACGCAGGCCAGCGGCGTGCGCTCGCCCATCGCGAAGGCTTCGCCGGCGTATCCATGAAAGCTCATCGTAGTGACCGCCACGTCGGCCACCGGCACCTGCCACGGGCCGACCATCTGGTCGCGCGCGGTCAGTCCGCCGACGCTACGGTCGCCAATCGTGATGAGAAAATTCTTCGATGCCACCGACGGCATGCGCAGCACGCGGCTGCAGGCGTCTGCGAGGTCGATGTCGATCACGTCGAAGGGCGGCAGATGCACCGCGCGGCGCGACACATTGCGCGTCATCTTCGGCGGTTTGCCGAGCAACACCTGCATTTCCATGTCGACCGGGGTGTTCTCAAACTGGCGGTCGGTAACCGTCAAATGGCCGTCGGCGGTAGCCTCGCCGACCACCGCGAAGGGGCAGCGCTCGCGCGTGCAGATCGCGCGAAAGTCGTCCAGCCGCTCGGGCGCGACGGCGAGCACGTAACGCTCCTGCGATTCGTTGCACCAGATCTCGCGCGGGCTCATGCCGGGCTCTTCGATATGGATCTCGCGCAGCTCGAAGTGCGCGCCGAGGTCGGCCGATTCGGCCAGCTCCGGCATTGCATTGGAAAGTCCGCCGGCGCCGACATCGTGAATCGACAGGATGGGGTTTTCGTCGCCCTGCTGCCAGCAGCGGTCGATCACTTCCTGGCAGCGCCGCTGGATCTCAGGGTTGCCGCGTTGCACCGAAGCGAAATCGAGATCGGCCGTGTTGCTGCCGGTCGTCATGCTCGAGGCCGCGCCGCCGCCCAGCCCGATGAGCATGCCGGGTCCGCCCAACTGGATCATCAAGGTGCCCGGCGCGAACTTGACCTTGTGCGACTGCTGCGCCTGGATGATGCCCAGCCCGCCGGCGACCATGATTGGCTTGTGATAACCGCGCACTTCGCCCTGCACTTCCTGCTCGAAACTGCGGAAATAACCGGCCAGATTGGGGCGGCCAAATTCGTTGTTGAATGCCGCCGCGCCGATCGGCCCCTCAATCATGATGTCGAGCGCCGAGGCGATACGCTCGGGGCGTCCGTAGCCTTTCTCCCACGGCTGGATGAAGTCGGGGATTTCCAGATTCGATACCGAAAACCCCGCCAGCCCGGCCTTGGGGCGAGAACCGCGGCCAGTCGCCCCTTCATCCCGAATCTCGCCACCCGCACCGGTCGCGGCACCCGGAAACGGCGAAATCGCGGTCGGGTGATTATGCGTTTCGACCTTGGCGAGGATGTGAGTCATCTCCTCACGGAACCGCCAGTGCCCTTCGGCGTCGGGATACAGTGCGTCGATCGCCGCGCCTTCGATCACCGACGCGTTGTCCGAATAGGCCACCACCGTGCCCTCGGGCTGCGCCGCGTGGGTTTCGCGAATCATTCCGAACAGGGTCTTCTCTTCGCGCCGCCCTTCGATCTCCCAGTCGGCATTGAAAATCTTGTGCCGGCAATGCTCCGAATTGGCCTGCGCGAACATCATCAGCTCGACATCGGTGGGATTGCGTTCGATGCGGGTGAAGTTGTCGACCAAGTAGTCGATTTCATCGTCCGACAGCGCCAGCCCCAACGCGCCGTTGGCCGCGACCAGCGCCTCACGACCGCCCGCGAGGATGTCGACATGGGCTAGCGGCTGCGGCGGGTAATGCGCAAACAAGGCCTCGGCGGCCGCATCAGTGTCGACCACCGCTTCGGTCATACGGTCATGAATCGCTGGCAACACCGCCTCGCGATGCGATTTCAGATCGCCCTTCGCGGCCAGAAAATACGCAATGCCGCGCTCGATGCGCACCACGCCCTCAAAACCGCACTGATGCGCAATGTCCGTCGCCTTCGACGACCACGGCGAAATCGTACCGAGTCGCGGCGTCACCAGCAGCAG
>CBDULG010000407.1:0-2843 GCA_965367985.1 uncultured Rhodocyclaceae bacterium | reverse complement strand
ACCGACGCAGTGGACACACCGGCAAGCGCCGCAACGTCCGCGATGCCCGGCACAGCGTGGCCGACAATATTGCGCTTCTTGCGTTTTTTCATGACGTTCCCGACATTAGCGACGCGAATGATAGTGCGTCTTTACTCCTTACGAGACTTGGCTTGGCGCTACCCGAGAGCGCCTGACAACATGGCACGCGGCGATTGCAAGCAGGCGCGCCGCGACTGACAGCGCGTAGCGCCCAAGGCGTGGGGGCGCAACAATTTTAACTACGATTTCAAGGTCTTCCACGACACGTCGGTTTTGTGGGCGAGAAAATTTGTCAATCGAGCCTTGACGTCATCGTCGAGCGCTCTTAGGATAGGCCTCCTAATGTAAACGTTTACACGTCAAAATGACAGCGGGAAACGATCCGATCGCTCGCTATTCTTTCCGCACCCGCTTCAACCCCGTTCCCCGCCCTGAGCCTGACACTGACCCCCTGTCTGCTCGAGGAAGGGCGGCGGGCACGCACTACCCCTAATATCGACACCACTGAAGGAGACACCGAATGAGTAAAGCCTTCGAGCACGGCTCGCCCAAGACGTTTGGAATCGACGGGCGGGTTGCGGTCGTTACCGGCGGCAGTTCCGGTCTTGGTAACGCGATGGCCCAGGCGCTGGCCGGAGCCGGCGCGGCGGTGGTGCTGGTGGCGCGCCGTGAGCGCGAACTGGCGCAGGCCGCGGCGGACATCACGGCGCAAGGTGGTAAGGCGGCGACGGTCATCGCCGACCTCGCCAACGCCGAAACGCTCGCCGCCACGGCCAGCGAGTGCGCGAATGCGTTTGGTGCACCCGACATTCTCGTCAATGCTGCCGGCGTGAACCTTCGCCAGCCGATCGAGGAAGTCGACATCGCAGCGTGGAACCTCCACATGCAATTGCACCTGGGCACGCCGTTCTTTCTCTCCAAGGCGTTGGTACCGGCGATGATCGAGCGCAAATGGGGTCGCATCATCAACCTCGCCTCGCTGCAGTCGCTCCGCGCCTTTCCGAACAGCGCGCCCTATGGCGCCGGCAAGGGCGGCATTGTGCAGCTGACGCGCGCGATGGCCGAAGCGTGGTCCCGCCATGGCATCAACGTGAACGCCATTGGTCCGGGCTTTTTCCCCACCGAACTCACGGCGCCGGTCTTCAACGATCCGGAGCGCGCAGAGGCCAACGCGCGCCAGACGATGATCGGCCGCAACGGCCGTCTTGAAGACATCGCCGGCCCGACGATCTTCTTCGCCTCGCCAGCCTCCGACTATGTCACGGGTCAAACCATCTGGGTCGACGGCGGCTTTTCCGCCAAATAGAGAGGAACCGCTATGAGCACCATGAATGCACTTGTTTATACCGCCACCGAAACCGTCGAATTCCGCCCGGCGCCGATGCCCGAACCGGGCCCGGGCCAGGCCCTGGTGCGCGTCGAGGCGGTCGGTATCTGTGGCTCCGATATGCACGCATACCATGGCCACGATGCGCGGCGCGTGCCGCCAATGATTCTCGGCCATGAAGCCAGTGGCTATGTCGAACAGGGACGCTTCAAGGGTCGCCGCGTGACCATGAATCCGATCGCCTTCTGTGGCTATTGCGAACACTGTCAAAGCGGCCGCCAGAACCTGTGCGGCAACCGCACCATGATCGGCATGCAGTTGCCCGGCGCCTTTGCCGAATATCTTGCCGTACCCGAGCAGTGCCTGATCGCGCTGCCGGACGACATCAGCCCGGTCGCGGCCGCGCTCACCGAACCCACTGCCACCGCCCTTCACGCCGTCAATGTCGCCGCGCGCGTCGCCTCGCGGCCACTTGCCGAAGGCAGTGCAATGGTCATCGGTGCCGGCTCCATCGGTCTGCTGACGGCCTTGCTGCTCAAGGCGCGGGGCTGCCGGCGCATCCTCATCGGCGATACCAACCCGCTGCGCCGCCGCACCGCCGAGGCCGCCGATTGCGGCGAAGTCTTCGATCCGGTCACCCAAGCGCCGGACGAAAACAGTTACGACCTGGTGTTCGACGCCGTCGGCGCCGTGGCCACGCGCAAACTTTCGATCGACGTCGTCAAACCCGGCGGCACGATTGTGCATATCGGCCTGTTGAAGGGCGACGGCGACTTCAACGTGCGCAAACTCACACTGGCCGAAGTGGCCTTCATGGGCGTTTATTGCTACACGCAGGGCGATCTGCAAGCGGCCGCCGACGCGTTGTACGAGGGCGCGCTGGGTCCGCTTGAATGGGTTGCACAACAACCGCTGAAAGCCGGCGCCGAGGCCTTCTCGTCACTTCACACCGGGCAGGCCGAGGCGGCAAAGATCGTCCTGGTTCCGTAGAGAAATCCACCGGACCTGAGCGATCATCGCGCGTGCGCTGCGAGCAGGAATCAAACGAATCATTAATGCTTGCACATCTGAATGTAAACGTTTACATTAGTTTTCGAGCCGACTGCATCCGAGGAGACACTTCGTACGGCTCTCGCTGTTCCTGTCCTGCTTTGGCTTGATTCGCTGCAACTTTGGCGATCGAGGCTTCCCAGGAACATGCACTTTTAGCTACGTGGGCGAGTTGCTGGTTCTGGTCGGTTCTGCCTATTGCCCGGGTGCCCACGTGTTAGACCCGCAAGTTTCCCGAAACCCCCTGCTTCCCAAAACTACATATAGGATTATTCAAAATGGCTAGAGAATATCTCAAGAAAGCAGACAAGACTGCCCAGACCGATGCGTCGGACGTGCATGACACGGTGGTCAACATCCTCAACGACATCGAAGCGCGAGGCGACGAGGGCGCGCGGGAATACGCGGCCAAGTTCGACAAATACAATGGCAACGTTCTGCTCAC
>CBDULG010000406.1:0-2845 GCA_965367985.1 uncultured Rhodocyclaceae bacterium | reverse complement strand
AACAAGACACGATTCGCCACCAGCACGGCAATCGAAACGATCACCACGATGACCGTGGCCAATGCGTTGATCTCGGGTTTGAGGCCGTGGTGGAGGCGCGCGAAAATGAGTACGGGCAAGGTGGTGCTGCCGGGGTCGGAGAGCATCGCGGCGAGGACGAAGTCGTCCATCGACAGGGTGAAGGTGAGCAGCCAGGCAGCGACGAGCGCCGGGGCGATGACCGGCACGGTGATGACGAAGAACACTTTGAAGGGTGGGCAACCCAGATCGAGGGCGGCTTCTTCGAGCGAGCGGTCCACTTCGCGCAGGCGCGATTGCACGAGGATGGCGGCATAGGCGGCGCAGAGCGTTGTGTGAGCTGCCCAGATGGCGACGACGCCGCGCCCGCCGAGGAAGCTCAGCAGCGGATGGGTGAACAGCAGCACCAGCGAGAGGCCGATGACGACATCGGGCATCACCATCGGCGCCGTGGTCATGCCGGCAAAGAAATTGCTTCCGAAATATGGCCGGAAGCGCGCGAGAACGAAGGCAGCGGCCGTGCCGACGACTACCGCCCCTGAGGCGGCAAGCGCGCCGATGCGCAGCGACAGCCATACCGCCGACTGGATTTCGTCGTCGTTGATCAGGGCTTCGTACCAGCGCAGCGAGAAGCTGTCGAACTGGGTAGTGATCTCGCCGCTGGTGAACGAAAAGACGATCAGGCAGAGAATCGGCACGTAAAGGAAGGCGTAGACGAGCGTCAGCCACGCCCGTGCACCCCAAGCGGTCGATCGTCCCGTCATGCCAGATCCTCCGCTTCACGTCGGCTGTAGCGGTTGAAGATGATGATTGGCACGATCAGCAGCAGCACCATGGTGACCGCCACCGCCGCGGCCATCGGCCAGTCCTGGTTGGGGCCGAAATCGTCCCAGATGCTGCGCCCGATCATCGCCACATCGCCGCCGCCGAGCAGGTCGGGAATGACGAATTCGCCAACCGCGGGAATGAACACCATCATTGCGCCGGCGATGATGCCGTTGCGCGACAGCGGCAGCGTGACATGGAGGAAGGTAGTGAACGGTCGCGCGCCGAGGTCGCTGGCGGCCTCGAGCAGGCGCGAATCGAGCTTCACCAGGTTGGCGTAGAGCGGCAACACCATGAAGGGCAGATAGCTGTAGATCATGCCGGTGAGCACCGCGCCGGTGTTGTAGAGCAGTTGCAGCGGCGCGTCGACGATGCCGAGGCCGAGCAGCAGCTGGTTGATGATGCCGACCTCGCTGCTGTCGAGCAGGCCCATCCAGGCGTACACGCGCAGCAGGAACGATGTCCAGAACGGCAGCATCACCATCATCAGCAGAACATGGCGGATCGATTCGCGCGCGCGCGCGATGTGATAGGCGAAGGGATAGCCGATGAGCAGGCAACACAGCGTGGTCAGGCTGGCAAGCATGAGCGAGTTGCCATAGGCTTGCAGATACTGCAGGTAGGCGCCTTCGTCGCCGAGTTCGGAGAATTCGCGTTGCAGTCTTTGATAGCTTGAAAGATCCGGCTCGAACGCGACGCCACCCGCCTCCGGCGTCGCTTGCAGCGGCGAAATATAGGGCGGAATGCTCAGTTCGGGCGTCGACAGGCTGACATTGACGATGAGCGCGAAGGACCGCAGAAAGAAGAGCAGCAGCCACGCCCACGGCAGCACCCCAACCCAGAAGCGGCCGCGCAGCAGGAACAGGCGTTGTTCTTTCATCCTGGAAACCTTGCTTGGACGTACTCAAGTGTGCGGCTGGCGGGTCGACTGAGAAGGCGCGAGCCGGACGCTGGAGCGGCCCCTGCAAGGACGAGAAACGCAGTCAAACGGCCCGCCAGCCGTGCAATCGGGTCCGTAGCGTCCAGGCGACGTTGGCCATAGCAGGAGACAGGCTGTTCAGCACACATGGCATGTTCCGGGGCCGACAAGCGCTCAACCGAGGTTTCCAGGATCACTGATGCAGTATGACCCCGGCCGGCGCCTTCCACGACACCCACACAGTGTCACCCCAGGTGGGCGCCGGGGCATCGCCCCAATATACGGAGGGCACGCTGGCGATTACCGTGCGGTCGCTGGCGAGGCGTACATGGAAGATCGAATAACTGCCTAGATAGGCGATATCCGCCACCTCGCCCTCGGCCGTGTTCATGGCCGGGGCGCCATCGCCCTGCAGTGTCGTATCGGGCCGCGCACGACCGAGGACGATGCGTTCGGGCCGCACCGACACCGAAATCTCGCTGCCCGGCGCGATGCCGGAAGCTGAGTTGATCGCGATCGGCACCGGGAAATCGGCGCATTCGACGCCCTGTGCGCCGAGACGGCCGTGGAACATGTTGGTCTCACCGATGAATTCGGCGGTGAAGCGGCGATTTGGGTGCTCATAAATTTCGCCCGGCGTGCCGACCTGCAACAACACGCCATCGGACATCACGCCGATGCGGTGCGCCATCGTCATCGCCTCTTCCTGATCGTGAGTGACGATGATGCAGGTGACGCCGACCCGTTCGATCAGGCGCACCAGTTCGAGCTGGGTTTCCTGACGGATTTTCTTGTCGAGCGCGGCCAGCGGTTCATCGAGCAGCAGCAGCTTGGGTTCTTTTGCCAAGCTGCGCGCCAGCGCGATCCGCTGTTGCTGGCCACCCGACAATTCATGCGGCTTGCGCCGCGCATAGGCGCCCATCTGCACCAGCTCGAGCATGTCGGCGACGCGCTTGTCGATGCGCTCGCGCGATAGCCGCGGCCGCTCCTGGCGCAGACCGAAGGCGACATTGTCCGCGACGCTCAGATGCGGAAACAGCGCGTAGGACTGGAACATCATGTTGGTCGGCCGCCGGTACGAGG
>CBDULG010000405.1:0-2850 GCA_965367985.1 uncultured Rhodocyclaceae bacterium | reverse complement strand
CGCAGCAGCGCCGATTCGTTGCTCGCCATCATCAACGACATTCTGGATTTCTCGAAAATCGAAGCGGGCGAACTGCGTCTTGACCCGCACCCGTTCTCCATCTTCGATCTCGTCGAAGATGTCATCGGCATGGCACTGGTGGTAACCACCGGCAAGGGCCTCGAGTTGGCTTGGTCGGCAAGTGACGAGACCCCTGAGATGCTCGTCGGCGACGCGCTTCGCGTTCGCCAGGTGCTCGCCAATCTGGTGGGCAATGCGGTCAAATTCACTGATCAAGGGTGCGTATCCATTTGCCTCGACTGGCTGGCGCCGGCGGCCGATCAGGCGGCGGTTTTGCGCGTCGCGGTCACCGACACCGGTATCGGCATCGCCGACGCCCATCAGGGCACGCTCTTCGAACCCTTCGTGCAAGCGGACGCCTCTGCCTCCCGGCGCTTTGGCGGCACGGGTCTCGGCCTCTCGATCTGCAAGCGGCTGATCGAGGCCATGGGGGGTTCGATCGGCGTGCACAGCGCGCTTGGCGTGGGCTCCACGTTTTCCTTCACGCTGCCCGCGCCGGCCGCCGATGTTCGGCCCGCATTGCCGCCCATGCCAGTGGCACCGGGCATCCGCATCGTCGTTGCCGACGCCTTCGCCACGGCGCGCAGGCAGATTGCCGGGCCGCTGCGGCGCTGGGGGTTCGATGTCGTCGCCTGCGACACCTGGGCTGATTTCTGTCGGAGCGCCGCGAAGGCGAGCGCCGCCATCGTATCGACCGCCTTGCCCGGCATGCCGATCGACGCCGACGCGCGCCGCGCCGCAGCACCGCTGTCGCCCGATCGAATCATCTGCGTCGCACCGCTTAACGGCGATTTACCGGCTGATTGCGCCGGTACGGTGGCCAAGCCGATGCGCCGAGCCACGCTGGCGCAACTACTCGAAGGCCTCGGCCTGATCGCAGCGCTGCCGCGCGCCGCCGCCGCGCCGTGCGCGCCGGCCGCGTCGCGCCGCGCGACGATTCTGATCGTAGAGGACCTACCGCTCAATCAGCGGGTCGCGCAGGAGCACTTGCGCCGGCGCGGACACACCGCGTTGATTGCCGAATCGGGTGACGCCGCACTTCAGCGCTTGCGTGACGACGAAGACGGCGCCATCGATCTGATTTTCATGGACGCGCAAATGCCCGGCATGGACGGCTTCGAGACGACCCGCCAGATCCGCGCCGGCGCCGCCGGTGCGCGCGCGGCCACGCTGCCGATCATCGCGCTCACCGCCAACGCGCTGCCCGGCGATCGCGCCGCCTGCCTCGACGCCGGCATGGACGACTATCTTGCCAAGCCGCTGGCCACCCGTGCGCTCGACGCCAAGTTACAGCGCTGGCTACCGCCCTCCGCAGCACCGCCCTCACCGGCCGCGTCAGCGCCCACGGCGCCCGGTGAGACCTTCGACGCGGCCGAGATGCGCGATCGCCTGCTTGGCGACGCCGCGCTCATCCGCCAGGTGATCGACGACATCTTGCGTGAACTGCCGGTCCAGCTCAAGCGCCTGCGCCATGCACAAGATACGCACGACGCCGAAGCCGCGGCGGTCGCGGCGCACAGCATCAAGAGCGCCGCTCAGCTCGTTGGCGCCCATGCCACGGCAAAATGTGCACGCGATGTCGAAACTGCGTGTAGGCAGGAGCGCGTGGACGCGGCCTCCGCCGACATCGCGCAACTCGAACGCCTCGCCGACGACCTGCGCGACGCACTTGCCGGATTTTCCGTAAGGGTATCGCCCGCGCCCGTAGATACATCCACTCACTGACCGGTGCTTTTCAAGCACGCGGACATATGCCATGCTCACCGTCGATCGCGCCAAGACGACTGTGAATGTATAAGGGAAAGAAGATGCGCCAGCACGCCCTCATCGCCGCCACCGGCCTTTTTTTTGCCGGTGCCGCACATGCCATCACCATCGAGTGGGATTACACCTACGATACCACCGGCTTTTTTACCGCCGAGCACAAGAGTGTCATGGATGCGGTGGCCCGCGAATTTGGCGCGCGCATCACCGACAGCCTTGCGCCGATAACGAGCGGCGGGGGCAAGGAGTTTCGGCCGCGCGTCGACCTGATCCCCGGGACCGGTACGACCTACGGTGAAGTGCAGTCGATCGGTGCAGACACGCTACGCGTATTCGTTGGCAGCGAAACGCTGTCGGGCAACACGCTTGGAATCGGCGGCGCGGGCGGGTACACCGCGTCCGGCGGTCAGGATTTCTACGATATCATCGCCCAGCGCGGCCAGCCCGAACCCGAGGGCCAGAATTTCTCCACCTGGGGCGGCGCCATCGTCTTCGATCGTGACGCCAACTGGTATGTCGACAGTGATGTCAGCACAGTCGAAAATTTCAACGGCCAGTTCGATTTTTACTCCATTGTCGCGCACGAGCTCGGACATGTGCTCGGCGTCGGCACCTCGGCCGCATGGACTGCCGACGTGTCCGGCGCCAGTTTCACCGGCGAAGCGGCGGTGGACGCGTTTGGTGGCCCCGTGCCGCTGGCCGGTTCAGGCAATGCCTCTGGACACGTAAACGGCTCGGTGGAATCGACCTTCATGGGTGAGACGCAACAGGTCGCGCTGAGTCCGTCGATCCAGGCCGGCACACGCAAGTACTACACTGAACTGGACTGGGCGTTGCTGGAGGACATCGGCTGGGAGATCGCCCCAGTCGCGGTCATCCCGGAAGCGCACACCTGGGCAATGATGCTCGCCGGCCTCGGCCTGGTGGGATGGCGCGGGCGTCGGCGCCGCGCCTGAGCGCTCCGCGCATGTCTCGAAAAGCCGTCGCGCAGACGGCTTTCTTATGCCCGGCTCACGCCGCACGAAC
>CBDULG010000404.1:0-2852 GCA_965367985.1 uncultured Rhodocyclaceae bacterium | reverse complement strand
GGATTTGCTGCGCGCCGCACTGGTCGAGCCAGCGCAGGTTGGCGTACAGCCGGTGGGCGTAAGCGACCGCTTCGGCCGACGCGGTGCGCCATACCGAGCCGGCGGGCGGCGCGTCGTCGATGAGGGTGCGGGCGAGCACGGCAATCGGTTGGCCGGCGTTGCGGGCGGCCTCGGCGGCGCGGTAGAGGGCGAGCGCATCGAGCAGGCGTAACGGTGTGCGCGGCGCGTAATGTGTGGCAAGGTTGCCGGAAGCGCGCAGCGTGTCGACGCCTTCGTCGCGCAGACGCACCGGCACACCGGTGACGCGCGCGATTTCTTCGATACCGATGCGGCCGGGGCGCATAAGTACGGGGACGCCACGTGAGAGGTCGACGATGGTCGATTCGATGCCCACTTCGCATTCACCGCCGTCAAGCACCTGCGCAACGGCGTCGCCGAGTTCCTCGCGCACATGATCGGCGGTGGTCGGGCTGATTCGGCCGAAGCGGTTGGCCGAGGGTGCGGCGAGGCCGCTGTCGAAGGCTTTGAGCAGCGCGAGGGCAAGCGGATGCGCCGGGACGCGCAGGCCGATGGTGTCCTGCCCGCCAGTGACGACGTCGAGCACTTCGTGGTGTCGTTTGAGGATGAGGGTGAGCGGACCAGGCCAGAAGGCGGTGGCGAGGCGCCGGGCGAGCGGCGGAACATCGCGCGCCCAGTCGTCAAGTTGCGCGGCGCTGGCGATATGAACGATCAGCGGATGGTCGGCGGGCCGCCCCTTTGCGGCGAAGATCCTGCGCACCGCGGCGGCGTTGCGTGCGTCGCCCGCCAGGCCATAGACGGTTTCGGTGGGCAGGCCGATGAGTTCGCCGGCGCGCAAGGCGATGAGCGCCTGCGCGAGCGCAGCGCGCGTTTCGACGGGCAGTTCAGTCATCGATGATGCCGATCGCGCTGCGCGCCTCGAGCGCCGCGCGCAGGGCGCGTTCGGCGTCACTGTCGATGACGGTGAAATGCCCCATCTTGCGCCCGGCGCGCGCATGGTGCTTGCCGTACAAGTGCAGGCGCAGGTTGGGCACGGCGTAGAGCACCGACCAGTCGGGCTCGTGCGCGCGCTCATCGCCGGCGCGGTACCACAGATCGCCAAGCAGATTGACCATCACCGCAGCACTGTGGGCGCGCGGCTCGGCCAGCGGCAGGCCGCACAGCGCGCGGACCTGTTGCGCGAACTGGTCGGCGATGTTGGCATCGAGTGTGACGTGGCCGCTGTTGTGCGGGCGGGGCGCCATTTCATTGACGTACAACTGGCCGGCGCAGACGAAGAATTCGACCGCCAGCGTGCCGACATAGTCGAGCCGCATGGCGATGTGGGCGGCCACCTCGCGCGCCCGCGCCGCCAGTGCCGTGTCGACGCGCGCCGGCATGATCGAAACATCGAGTATGCCGTGGCGATGGCGATTCTCGACAAGCGGGAACATGCGCAGATCACCGCAGGCTTCGCGCGCCAGCACCACGGAAACCTCGCTGTCGAGCGGCAAACGCTTTTCGAGCACACAGGATTCGCCGCCGTATTCGTTGTAGGCATGCAATGCTTCGGCGGCGTCGCGCACCGTGGTCTGGCCCTTGCCGTCATATCCGAAACGCGCCACCTTGAGGATGGCGGGAAACAGGTCGGTCGGCAGCTCGGCAAGATCGTCGACACTGCGCACGATCACGCAGGAACCATGCGGCAAGCGATTGTCGGCAAGAAAAGTCTTTTCCGCAATACGGTTCTGGCACACCGCGACGGCGGCGGCGCCGGGGCGCACGAGGATAAACTTGGCGAGATACTCGAGCGTTACGGCGGGCACATTCTCGAATTCGGTTGTCACGCCCGCACAGACTTCGGCCATCTGGTCGAGCGCGGCAAAATCTTCGTACTCGGCGATCAGATGGCGGTCGGCGACGCGCCCTGCGGGGCTGTTGGGATCGGGGTCGAGCACCCACACCTGATAGCCCATTTCATGCGCGGCATGCACGAAGAAGCGGCCGAGCTGCCCGCCGCCGAGCATACCGAGCGTGGCCGGCGGAAGGATTGCGTCGGTGAGGGTCATTTCGCCGCTCAGCGTTCCACAGGCGGCAGCGTCATCGCCAACACGGACTCGGTTTGCTGCGCGCGGAACACCGCGAGCTGGCGCGCCAGCGCCGGGTCTTCGTTGGCCAGCAGCGCCACGGCGAACAACGCGGCGTTGGCGGCGCCCGCCTCGCCGATGGCAAAGGTCGCTACCGGCACGCCCTTGGGCATCTGCACGATGGAGAGCAGTGAATCCTGCCCCGACAGCGCCTTCGATTGCACCGGCACGCCGAGCACCGGCAGGGTTGTTTTTGCTGCCACCATGCCGGGCAGGTGCGCGGCTCCGCCGGCGCCGGCGATGATCGCCTTGAGGCCGCGATCGCGCGCGCCTTCGGCGTACTCGAACATCAGATCGGGCGTGCGATGGGCGGAGACCACACGCGCCTCGAAGGCGACACCGAAGTCTTCGAGCACACGCGCCGCAGCCTGCATCGTGGGCCAGTCGGAGTTCGATCCCATGATGATGCCGATCTGCACGCTCAGGTCCATTGTCTAAGCCGCCTTGCGCGCAGCATCCCGCTCGGCCGCTTCGAGCGTGTTGGCCAGCAGCATGGTGATGGTCATCGGCCCGACGCCGCCCGGTACCGGCGTGATCGCGCCGGCCACTTCTCGCACCGCGTCGAAGTCGACGTCGCCACACAGTTTGCCCTCGTTGGGCAGGCCGGCAGGCACGCGGTTCATGCCGACATCGATCACGGCGGCGCCCGGCTTGACCATCTCAGCGGTAATGAAACGGGCGCGGCCGATCGCCACAATGAGAATGTCG
>CBDULG010000403.1:0-2855 GCA_965367985.1 uncultured Rhodocyclaceae bacterium | reverse complement strand
ACGCGCCGCGTCGAGGTTGCCGATGATGATCGTCAGCAGATTGTTGAAATCATGCGCGAGACCGCCGGTGAGCTGTCCGACCGCTTCCATTTTTTGCGCCTGCACCAGTGCCGCTTCACTGGCTTTCTGCTCGGTGATGTCGATCGACAGTACGAAGTAGCCGACGACCGTGTTGTCGGCGGCGAACTCGGGCACCACCACGCTGCGTGCGAACACCGTCTTGCCCTGCGCGTCCTTGCGCGAATATTCGTAGGAGACGCGTTTGCCGCGGCGCACCGTGGCGAGGTGCTTGACGATTTCGGCGTAGGTGTCGGCGTCGAACACGCTGTCGATGGTATGGCCGACGATTGCCGCTTTGCCAAGGCCGAACCACTCGGCGTAGCCGCGGTTAACGAACTGGTAGACCTCATTCACATCGACATAGGCGATCAGCGCCGGGATGGCGTCGATGATCTGTTGCAGGCGCGCTTCGCTGCGCCCCAGCGCTTCGGCGATCTGGTCGATCTCGTGCTTGGCCGTGAGCAACTCGGCGGTGCGCTCGCGCACGCGTGTCTCGAGCAGCGCGTTCTGCTCCTGGATGAGATTTTCGGTACGGCGCTGCTCGGTGATGTCGGTCCACAAGGAAACGAAACCGAGGTTGGGGATGGGCACGCCGCGAATCGCCAACACCGTGCCGTTGGGGCGTACGCGCTCGGTGGTGTGCGGCTCGAAGGCGCGCACCGAGGCCATGCGCTCGGCGATGATCTGCTCGGTGCTGCCGCCACCGTATTCGCCACGCGAAACGTTGAATCGCAGGAATTCCTCGAAGGGCGTACCGACACGCATCATCGACTCGGGAAATTCCAGCAGGCGCACCATTGCCTTGTTCCAGGTGACGAGTTTCGGTGCGGTGTCGAAGACGGCGATCGCCTGATCGAGCAGGTCGAGCCCGGCCAGCAGCAGATCGTAGCGGCGCAGTTCCTCGCCCGAACCGATTGGCGAGGGCGTGGCAGGCGGTGACTCGGGCGAACGGGGTAAGGCCATGGTTGGCGGGGCGCCTGAAACAAGTAGAGGCATTCTAGCGCGCGACGGGCGGCGCACCGTCGCCCGCCGCATGGGACTGGCGGCGCACGCGCTCGGGTGACCGCCCGGTCCATGCGATCACCGCGCGATAGAACGCCGACGGGTCGGCATAGCCGAGCTCGGCCGCCACTTCGGCGATCGGCTGCGTGCCCTTGCGCAGGCGTGCAAGGGCAATGTCGCGGCGGATCGCATCCTTGATGCGCCGGAAGCCCGAGCCTTCCTCCTCCAGCCGGCGGTGCAGCGTGCGCGGCGACATGTGCACCTGCCGCGCCACCGCTTCGACGGTCAGGCTGACCGGCAGCGCGTCGCGCAGCAGATCGCGCACCCGTTGCACCATCTCGCGATCGCGCCGGTAGACCATGGTGATCTTGCCGGGCGCGCCGTCGAGGAACGCCGCCAGCGCGGCATCGTCGCGGCGGGTCGGCAGCTCGAGCAGATTGGCATTCAGATGCGCCGTCAGCCGCGTGCCGCCGAAGCGCGAGTGCTCGGTATACACCAGCGCGTAATCATCGGCGTGCTGCGGACGCGCGTAGGGAAAATCAACCGCGTCGAGCGCCAGCCCGCGCCCGACGATCCAGCAGGCAAGACCGTGTAGCAGACGCAGCAGCCATTCGAAGGCGAAGACGCGCGCCGCATCGTTGGGGTCGTCGGCGAGCGAGCGCTGTTCAACGATTTGCAGGCTCGCGGTGCTGCCGTCGCGGCTGACCACGACCCCCAAGTCGGGCAGCACGAGGCGCAGAAATCCGCTGGCGCGTTCGAGCGCTTCGGCCAGCGAGGGGGCGCCGAGCATGACTCGGCAAAGAAATTCGAAACAGCCGGGGCGCAGCGCCTGCGAAAACAGCGCAAAACCCTCGTCCTGCAGCGCGTCGACCACCCGGTTGTATAAATCGGCATAGCGATCGAGCGGGATGCGGCTGGCCGGTGATGCAATGTCGATGCCGGCGGCGGCCAGCCAGGGTGCGGCATCGTGACCGGCGCGCTGCGCCCCTGCGAGCATGCCGGTGACGAAACCGCGCGCCACGCTGGCGCGCTGGCGGGCGACGCGCGGCCGATGCGATGGTGCTGAGGCGGAAATGCCGGACATGGGCGAGCAGTGGACGTCAATATCAATATGGCAGAGTTTGCACGATCAGCGGCCGACGCGGCAATGGTAAAAATCGCCAACGCCCTCTACCATGAAAAACAATCATCCCCGAGACGAGGAGACGCCCGATGACCGACCTGAGTGTTGTCAAGAAGCTGCAGCCCTACAAGCCCAAAAACAAGGTGAGATTCGTGACCGCCGCGGCGCTGTTCGACGGCCATGACGCGTCGATCAACATCATGCGGCGGATTCTGCAAGCCTCGGGCGCCGAAGTGATCCACCTCGGCCACAACCGTTCGGTCGGCGAGATCGTCAATGCCGCGCTGCAGGAAGACGTGCAGGGCGTCGCGATCACCTCCTATCAGGGCGGCCATGTCGAATTCTTCAAGTACATGGTCGATCTGCTGCGGGAGAACGGTGGCGAGAACATCAAGGTGTTCGGTGGTGGCGGCGGCGTCATCGTGCCGAGCGAAATCAAGGAACTGCACGACTACGGCGTGACGCGCATCTATTCACCCGGCGATGGCGCGACGATCGGCCTGCAAGGGATGATCAACGATGTCGTGCAGCGCTCCGATGTGGACCTCGCGCCGCTGGCGCCAAAGGGCAAGGATGCGCTCAAGGCACTCAAGGCCGGCGACCGCCCGACGCAGATGCGCAATCTCTCGCGTGTCATCACTGCGCTCGAGAACGGCGTGTATGACGCCGC
>CBDULG010000402.1:0-2864 GCA_965367985.1 uncultured Rhodocyclaceae bacterium | reverse complement strand
GATCGATGACGAGATAGCGAGCGACCCGCGCGGCCAGCTCCGAGCTCACCCGGCGCAATTCCGCTCGCCGGCCCGCCGGGCGGTTCAAAACTACACACCTTGCCGACAGGCCTTCACGGCGCCACCGCGGAGCGATCGGCGTGACACCGGGCGGGCCCGTTGGGGGCGCGGCATTCCCTGACACCCGCGCAAACGCGTCCCACGTTCCAGGTTTCAATACAAAGACAAAGAGGTCATCCCATGGAAACGGACAAACGCGCTCTACTATGCGTGCGACTGACACGTATTTGTCCTGAGCTGGAAGAATTGCTCAACGCCGCCGCGGCGGGCTGGAAGGTGTTTCACGCCGCCAACCTCACCGAGGCGCGGTTGCTCGCGCAGCGCTACCGCCCGACCGTCGGGCTGATGGTGCTGGGTGGCGCCTCCTTCGAGAACGTCTCGGCCGAGGTCGAGCAGTTCCTCATTGACGAGAAACACACCGAATGGGTCGGGTTGGTCCAGCCGCAACAGGTCGACGGCGGCCGGCTGTGCGAGTTCATCGCGCTGTACTTCTACGATTTTCATTCACTGCCGATCGACATCGAGCGATTGTGCAACGTCCTCGGCCATGCGCACGGCATGGCAAAAGTGCGCCGCGCGTCGGTGGCTGTCGGGCAGCGTGGCGTGAACGCCTACGGCATGATCGGCTCAAGCCGGGCGATGACCGATGTGTTCGCGCAGATCGACAAGATCGCCAGTGTCGACGCTTCGGTGTCGATCAGCGGGGAAAGCGGCACCGGCAAGGAACTCGCCGCAAAGGCGATCCACGACCGGTCAAAGCGGGCCGACAAGGCCTTTGTCGCGGTCAATTGCGGCGCGATACCGGCCTCACTCATCCAGTCGGAATTGTTCGGGCATGAGAAAGGCGCGTACACCGGTGCCCACAAGCGACACGTCGGCCGCATCGAGGCGGCCAACGGCGGAACGATATTCCTCGACGAGATTGGCGATCTGCCGCTCGATCTGCAGGTGACGCTGCTGCGCTTCCTGCAGGAGCGCACCATCGAGCGCGTCGGTTCGACCGAGGCAATACCGATCGATGTGCGGGTGATCACCGCGACGCACGAGGATATCAAGGCCTTGGTACGCAGCGGCCGGTTTCGCGAGGATCTTTACTTCCGACTGCATGTGTTGAGCCTGAGAATGCCGGCGCTGCGCGACCGGCGGGAGGATATCGAGCCGATTGCGCAGTACTACCTGCAGGCCATCGCCACGCAATGCCACCGCCGCGTGGCCGGCTTCAGCACGCGGGCGCTGCAAAGCATGACGGCACATCACTGGCCGGGAAACGTTCGCGAGTTGATCAACAAGGTGCATCGCGCGGTGGTCATGTCCGAACATCGACTGCTCAGTGTCGCCGATCTCGGTCTCGACGGTAGCGCGCGGAGGGCACCCGACGCGGTCGTATCGCTCGCCCAGGCGCGCATGGAAGCCGAGCGGCAGGCGATGAGCAATGCGCTGCAGCACACCGGCAACAACGTCACCGAGGCAGCGCGCCAGCTCGGCATCTCGCGGGTGAGCTTCTACCGCATCATGGAAAAGCTCAGGCTGTCGTCGCAGTGAACACGGCGTCGGGTGCAGCGCATCGTATTCGATGAGTTGCCGCGCGCCGCGCAAAAAAACAAAATTATCAAGGGGTCACGCAATGAAATCATTCAATTACGGCGCTGCGGTGGCGGTAGGCGCGCTCATTGCCCTGGGTCACAGCGGCGCGGCCGTCGCCAGCGACCTGGAAAAGGATGTCGCGCAGTTGAAGAAACTGCTCATCGAGCAGCAGAAAAAACTCGCCGAGCATGAGCGTTTGCTCGCCGAACAGGCCAGCACGATCGCGCGGCAACAAGCAGCTTTGGCGCGAGACGGCAGCACGATCGATGCCGAATCCCTACCGCTGTGGGCGCTGTCGCGCGCCCGTGCAACGGGATCGCCCGGAATCACCATGCCGGCCATCGGTGCTGTCGGCGCGGTTCCCGGCGGGCTGCAGATTGCCCAGGCGCAAGACGGTCAGCGCACGCCGGTAGGCCAACCGCCGCCGAAACGTGAGCCGGTGCAACCGCAAGTGCAGTCGATTCCAGATATCGGTGGCGTGCTGACGCCCAAGGGAAAATGGATTATCGAGCCGGCGATACAGTACTCGCACGCCGACGTAAATCGGTTGACGTTTCGCGGCATTGAATTGCTTGGCGCGCTGGGCATCGGCTTGCTCTCGGCCGACGATGCCGACCGCGACGCCATTATCGCGTCGCTGACTGGCCGCTTTGGCATAAGCGATCGGTTGGAGGGTGAGATAAAGCTGCCCTACGTCTATCGCGATGACAAATTGACCAACCTGATTCCGCAGATTCCCGACGCCCAGGGCCAACCCGCTGAACTGGAGCGCAGCCTCGACGGCCACGGGATCGGAGATCTCGAACTGGCGCTGCACTATCAACTCAACGCCGGCCTCGAAGGATGGCCAATTTTTATCGGCAATCTGCGTTACAAGTCGACCACCGGAAAAGGCCCGTTCGACGTCGACTACGATGAGGACGGCATTGAGCAGGAGTTGGCGATGGGCTCGGGCTTTCATGCGATCGAACCCAGCATCACTGCACTCTACCCCACCGATCCGGCCGTCCTCTTTGCCAACCTGGGTTACGTCTTCAATATCAAGAAGGACATCGACAAGCGCATCGGTGAAGTGCGGGTTGGCAATGTGGACCCCGGCGACACCTTTCGGATGAGCTTCGGGATGGCGTATTCGATCAACGAACGCACCTCCTTCACGCTGGGGTACAAGAACGACTTCATCATGAAAACGAAAACGGAGTTCTTCAACCCGGATACCG
>CBDULG010000401.1:0-2865 GCA_965367985.1 uncultured Rhodocyclaceae bacterium | reverse complement strand
AGACAAGCTCACGCCGGGCGAGTTCGTCGCGTTCGTCGCGGCCATGTCGATGCTGTTCGAGCCGATCCGCCGGCTGACCAACATCAACGGCGTGATTCAACGCGGACTGGCCGGCGCACAGAGCATCTTCGAGCTGCTCGACAGCGTGCCAGAGCCCGACGTCGCCACCGCCGAGCGCCCGCCGGCCCGCGGTGCGCTGCGCTTCGAGGCGGTCGGTTTCCGGTACCCGGGTCAGTCCGACAACGCGCTGAGCGACTTCACGCTTGCGATCGCGCCGGGCGAAACGGTCGCGCTGGTCGGCCCCTCGGGCAGCGGCAAGAGCACGCTGATCAACCTGATCGCGCGCTTCTACGCGCCCACGGAAGGCCGCATATCGCTCGATGGCGAAGCCCTCGACGCGCTGCCGCTTGCCTGGCTGCGCAGCCAGCTCGGCTGGGTGGGGCAGCATGTGGTGTTGTTCGATGACAGCATCGCCGCCAACATCGCATACGGCCAGCCCGAGGTTCCTGAGGCCGAGATCATCGCTGCGGCACGCGCCGCGCACGCCTGGGAGTTCATCGAAAAGCTGCCCGCCGGGCTGGCGACCCGCGTCGGCACCAACGGCAGCCAGCTCTCCGGCGGCCAGCGCCAGCGCATCGCCATCGCACGCGCCTTCCTCAAGAACGCGCCGCTGCTGCTGCTCGATGAGGCAACCTCCGCGCTGGACAACGAATCCGAACGCGCCGTCAAAGCCGCGCTCGAGGAACTGCGCAAGGACCGCACGGTGATCGTCGTCGCCCACCGCCTGAGCACCATCCGCGACGCCGACCGCATTGTCGTGATGGAGCGCGGGCGCATCGTCGAAGTCGGTGACCACGCCACCCTGCTGGCCGCCAATGGCGCCTACGCGCGCCTGCTGGCGAGCGGCGAAGGGCTGGTCGAAACCGCGCCGGCGCTGCCGTAGGAGGGCGCCATGCACCCGCGCGTCGCCCTGTATTTCGTCGCCTCACCGCTGCAGTATCTGGCCGCGCGGCGCATCGCCGAGCACTTCGAGGCGGACGCCCGGCAAGTGCTGGTGTGGTACAAGAAAGGCGTCACGCCAATCGTCCGCGAGGCCGACTGGGACGCCGCCGCCTACATGGCCTGGCCCCGCTGGGAACCGCTGCCCGGCCGTTTCGGCCGTCACCGCCGCCAGCGCGCCAACATCCGCCAGATCGCCGAACTGGTCGGCCGCTGCGAACGCCTGCACATCCACAGCGCGGTGTTCGACACCGAGGCGATCAATTACTTCTTGCGCGCCCTGCCCAAAGCCTGTGGCGCCAACACAATGCACGCGCGCATCCTGCCCGACGGCATCATCAGCATCCGCCGCTACCCGCTCACCCCGCTCAAGGCGGCCGCGCAATACCTGCGCAAGCTGCGCCGCCTGGCCGCGCCCGAACTCGACTACTGGTGCTTCACGGGCGACCGCATCGGCTCGGACGCGCCCTTCTGCGACCGCATCTACGTGCTGCCCGGCTTGCCACACGAATACCCCGCCGACAAGGTGGTCGTGCTGCCGCCGCTGGTAGACGCCGCGCCGGCAAGCGACCCCGGCGCAGCACGCCGCGCGCTGGTGATCGGCCAGCCGCGGGCCGGCGCCGGCCTGATGAGCGAAGCAGATAGCGCCGACACGGGACGACGCATCCACGACTGGCTGGCGGGCCAGGACGTAACCGAGGTGTTCTACAAGGGGCATCCGAAAGATCCCGCGCAGGAACTCAACCACCCCGACTACCGCGCGCTTGAGCTTGATGAGCCACTTGAGACCCATCTGGCCGAAACGGAATATCGCTGCATTGTCGGCACGCGCTCGTCGGCGCTACTTTTTGCGGCGCAACTCGGCCGCGCCGGCACCACCGTTGCCGCCTTCAACCTCGATCGCGTCGTCTTCAAGAATTCGGCCGAACGGCAGCAGATACTGGCCTTGTTCGATCAGCTCGGGATCGCTCGCCTGTGACTGCCACCCGCGCCCTCGCCGCGCGCGCCGCCGCGGCCCAACCGTGGCTGCTCAGCGCGATCTGCGCCGTGCTGGCGCTCAAGGTGTCGTGGGCCTATTCACTGTCGTTCCTGCTGCTGGCGGCGTGGCTGCTCGACGGCCGGGTGGGCGCCAAACTGACCGCGCTAGCGCGCTCGAGCTTGTGTCTGGCGTTTCTCGGCTATGTCCTGATCTACCTGCTCGCCATGGCATGGACCACCGATGTCGACGCCGGCTGGGAAATGGTCGGGCGGCAGGTGCCCCTGCTGCTTTTTCCCTTGTACTGGAGCTGCGCACGGCGCGAGGACCGCGAGCGACATGTGTCGTCGTTCCTCGGTGGACTGGTGGTGTGCGCGCTGCTGGCCCACTACAACTTGATTCAACTGCACTGGTTGACCGATCTTCCGGCGGGCATCAACGTCACCAAAAGCCTTGGAGATACCGCGCCCTTCGTCGATCGCATCATGTTCGCACCCTTGCTCGCGCTGGGCGCGTATCTGGCGCTGCGTCGCGCCATTACCCACACCCACAATCGCGGGGTGACCGTGCTCGTTGCGGCGCTGCTGCTCTCCAATCTGCTGTTTTCCGGCGGTCGCGCGGGGCTGGTGATGTTCCTGGTCATGGCCACCGGCGTCGCCCTGGAAACAGTCCGCAATCCGCTGCGCGCGATCGCCTTGTGCGCCGTGCTTATTCCCGCCGGGCTGTTTGGCGCCTACCATAGCTCGGACCACCTTGCGCAGCGGGCCGGCGAAATGGTGACCGATTTGCAGAACTTCGAGCAGCAGCCCAACACCTCAGTCGGCCAGCGACTGGTGTATTGGCGCACCAGCTGGGATGTATTTGCAGAGCACCCGCTGGTCGGCGTAGGC
>CBDULG010000400.1:0-2869 GCA_965367985.1 uncultured Rhodocyclaceae bacterium | reverse complement strand
AGCTGACAGCTGATTGCGTACGCCCGACCGCTTCGGCGGCGCGGGTAAAGCTGCCAGTCTCCACTGTCTTGATGAATGTTCTGAGCAGTTCAGTGGGGATGTTGATCATGTTGTCGTGTCATTAGCATCATCAATAATTTCATTTGAACTATTAAACCCGTTGATGTCAATGCGCCTCTACTATGGCTTCTCTCGCGAGGACATTCCGGACAGCAGGCTCACCTCACCCTTCTTTGGGAGGCGCTGGACGCAAACTCGAAGGTTCTTGAGTAATTATTGGAATCCAAAAAAAGCAAAAGCCTGGACCCCGGCGTTCGCCGGGGTGACGAGAGAGCCTGGACCTCGGTCTTTGCCGGGGTGACGAGAAAGCTGACCCTTGGCCTTTGCCGGGGTGACGAGAAAGCCTGGGCCTCGGCCTTTGCCGGGGTGACGAAGTAATACGCGTTTCTTTAGGAGAAATCATGACCACGCTCAAGTACACCGAAGACCACGAATGGCTGCGCGCAGAAGGTGAGGACGAAGTCACCATCGGGATTACCGACCACGCGCAGAACGCGCTGGGCGATATCGTTTTCGTGCAGTTGCCCGAGGTGGGTGCCAGCTTTGCTGCCGGTGACGAGGCAGCGGTGATCGAATCGGTCAAGGCCGCGGGCGAGCTGAAGATGCCGCTTGCCGGCACGGTCGTCGCCGTCAACGACGCACTTGCCGACGCCCCCGCGACAGTCAACGAAGACCCGCTCGGCAAAGGCTGGTTCATTCGTATCCGGCTCGACGATCCGGCTGCGCTGTCGGGCTTGCTCGACCAGGATGCCTATGACGCATTGATCGCCTAATCACCTTCATCAAGAGATCGCCCACGCCATGAATGTGAACGCAACGTCCCAAACCGCGACGCTCGCCGAACTCGAGCAGCGCGATGATTTCATCGGTCGCCATATCGGTCCCGATTCACCCGAAACGGCTGCAATGCTGCAGACGCTGGAACTCAAATCGCTCGACGAACTGGTCGAAAAGGTGGTTCCCGCGTCGATTCGCGCGCAGTCGCCGCTTGCGCTGCCCACCGCCAAGACCGAGCCTGAAGTGCTTGCCCGCCTGCGTGAGATCGCCCGCGGCAACAAGGTGTTCAAGTCTTTCATCGGTATGGGCTATTCCGACACCCACACGCCGGGCGTCATCCTGCGCAACGTGATGGAAAACCCGGCCTGGTACACCGCCTACACGCCGTATCAGCCGGAAATTTCGCAGGGCCGTCTCGAGGCGCTGCTGAACTTCCAGACCATGGTCTCCGATCTCACGGGACTGGAAATCGCCAACGGTTCATTGCTCGACGAAGCGACCGCTGCGGCCGAGGCGATGACCTTTTGCCAGCGGCTGTCGAAAAACCCCTCCAAGGTGTTTTTTGTCTCGCGCGAATGCCATCCGCAAACCATCGAGGTGGTGCAGACACGTGCGCAGCCGCTGGGTATCGAGGTGGTGGTGGGCGATCACGCCACCGAGCTTGCCGAGCGCGAATACTTCGGCGTGCTACTGCAATACCCGGCCAGCGCGGGTGACATCCATGATTACGCACAAATCGTCGACGCGGTGCATGCCAAGAAGGCGCTGGTGGTGGTGGCGGCGGATCTGTTGAGCCTCACGCTGCTCAAGGCGCCGGGCGAATTCGGCGCCGACGTGGCGATCGGCAGCACGCAGCGCTTTGGTGTGCCGCTCGGTTATGGCGGCCCGCACGCAGCCTATTTCGCCACCCGCGATGCACACAAGCGGGTGATGCCGGGACGTGTCGCCGGGGTGTCGATCGACACCCACGGTGAAAAAGCCTATCGCCTCGCGATGCAAACGCGCGAACAGCATATCCGGCGCGAGAAGGCGACGAGCAACATCTGCACGGCGCAGGTATTGCTGGCGATCATGGCGAGTATGTATGCCTGCTATCACGGGCCGAAAGGGCTGACCACGATTGCGCGCCGCGTGCATCGCCTGACGGCGATCCTCGCCGACGGGCTGCGCGAGTTGGGCGTCGAGGTGGCCACCGAACACTTCTTCGACACCATCGCGGTGAAGGTGAGGGATGCCGAGAGCACGCTGTCCGAAGCGCGCGGCGCCGGTTGTAATTTGCGCGGTATCGACGCGCGCACCGTCGGCATTTCGCTCGACGAAACGACCACCCGTGCCGACGTCGAGACGCTGTGGACGGTGTTTGCGGGCGGCAATTCGAAGGTGGATTTCGATGACGCGGAGAAGCGTGCAACCGGCGCGCTGCCGGCCGCGCTCAAGCGCGAGTCGGACTTCCTGACACACCCGGTGTTCAACAGCCACCACTCCGAAACCGACATGCTGCGTTATCTGCGCAGGCTCGCCGACAAGGATCTGGCGCTCGATCGCACGATGATTCCGCTCGGTTCGTGCACCATGAAGCTCAACGCCACAACCGAGATGATTCCGGTCACCTGGAAGGAATTCGGCGGCTTGCATCCCTTCGTGCCGGCTGACCAGGCGTTGGGTTACAAGGAACTGACCACAGAGCTTGAGCAGATGTTGTGCGAGTGCACCGGTTACGACGCCGTCTCGCTGCAGCCCAATGCCGGTTCGCAGGGCGAATATGCCGGTCTGCTGGCGATTCGTGCCTATCACGCCAGCCGTGGCGAAGGGCACCGCGATGTCTGCCTGATCCCCAGTTCGGCGCACGGCACCAACCCGGCGACCTCGCAGATGGCCGGCTTGCGCGTGGTGGTGGTGGCATGTGACAACGACGGCAACGTGGACGTCGCTGATCTGCGCGCCAAGGCGGATCAACACGCCGACAAGATTGCCGCGATCATGATCACCTACCCGTCCACCCACGGCGTGTTCGAAACCGAGGTTCGCGAAA
>CBDULG010000399.1:0-2871 GCA_965367985.1 uncultured Rhodocyclaceae bacterium | reverse complement strand
ATGGGCAATGCCGTCGGTCTTGATTTTTTCGATGATCACGTTCGCCTCCTTTCATCAATGGAAAACAATGCGTCGCGCTCTACGCGGACTATTTTGACGTGCGGAAATCACTCGTGTTCCCCCGGCGCGCGCAACAGATCGGCGTCGTCCCCCTGCTGGGCGCGTTCGGCCTCGATCTGCGCCTCGAGCGCGTCGTCACGCGCGACATCGCCCTCCGGTTCGACCGCTGGCCGACTCGCCTCGGGCGGCTGAGCGGCGGGCAGCGATTGGGCCGCGCCGGCGTCCGGCGGCGTACCAAGCAATTGCAGGCGATAGATCGGCTCGGGCAGATCCATGCCGGCGTCCTCGAGTGCCGCCTTGACCAGCCGGATCGCTTCGCTGCGCGCCTTGGTGAAGTCGGTCTGGCGCTGATCCACCCAGGCATCGAACTCCATGATCACCGACGAGTCGCCGGCCTCCATGATGAGCGCACGCGGCGGCGGGTCGGCGATCACGGCGCGCATCGCCGTCAGCGTGGCGACCGCGATGCGCTGCGCTGCCGACAAGTCCTCGTTGTTGCCCACGCCGAGCCGGAATTGCAGGCGCCGCTTGGGGTTGCGCGTGTAGTTGAGCATCGCGCTCTTGAACACCATGGCGTTGGGGAGACGAACATGGTTGCCGTCGCTCGTCATCAGGATGGTGGCGCGCGAGTTGAGCGCAACGACAACGCCCTCGTAGCCTTCCAGCGCGATCAGGTCGCCCGGCTCGAACGGGCGGCGCAGGCTCAGCAGCACGCCTGCGAGCTGGTTCTCCGCGAGGTCGCGAAACGCAAAACCGATGACGATGCCCATCACGCCCGCCGAACCCAGCACCGCGCCGACCAAGGCCGTGGCGCCAAGCACGTCGAGCGCGATCAGCACGCCGGCGACGAACACCGAGATACGCACCACCTGCCGCAGCAGCCCTTGCAGATAAGGATTGCGACTGCCCAGCTTGAGCAGGTGCAGGCGGCCGCCGATCCAGCCGCCCAGCCAGCTTGCCAGCGCGACGATGGCGATGGCGATGATGAGCAGCGGCGTCGCCGCCAGCAGGCGCATGAGCTTGAGCTTGACCTGGCTCCAGGCGTCGGTGAGCCGCGAACCGACTTCGAGCGAAAGCTGAAGCTGGTTGTCGACCTCGATCACGCCCTCGACCGACGCCGCCAGCGTGCTGGCCAGGGTGCGCGCCTCTTCGCTGATCACTTCGCCGGACAGTTGCACCACGCCGGCTGCCGAGTCGACCTTGACCTCGGCCAGCGCGGGATTGCGCGACAGACGCGCGGCCACCGCACCGGCGATTCGCTTGTCGTCGGCCACCGTTTCACGCACGGCACCGGCGTCGAGCGGCGCGCTGGCCGTCTCCGCAGTTGCGCTGCCGGTCGGTACGGCGGCGAGGGCGGGATGGGAAAGTGCAAGGGCGGTTGCGGCGACGAGCAGGCAACGAAAGATACGGCGCATCATGCGGACTCCCGTAGTCGAAGGGTGGTATTCAAGCTGGAAGCGCCAGTCGTGCAATCGTGCGTGTAGCGCGTTCGCCCAATGGATCATCGCCATCGAAGGCGAAATAGTCGATACACACGATGACGTGTCAAGAGCGATAAGCGCTCGACTGCCGTTTTCAGGTTCAAGCGTTGGCCACAGCATACGACAGCTCGCTTTGCGTGGTGGTCCGCGCGCGAGTGCGGCATAACTAACGCGGCCGCCGCGGAAACATGACTTCGGTATTTCCTTTGCGGGCGCCCCTCTCTACACTCGCCTGCCATGAGTCTTGCCATTGTTCACACCCGTGCCCTCGATGGCATGGCCGCGCCACCGGTGGTGGTCGAGGTGCACCTCGCCAACGGGCTGCCCGGCTTCAACCTGGTCGGCTTGCCGGATACCGAAGTGCGCGAGGCGCGCGACCGTGTGCGCGCCGCCATCCAGACCAGCCAGTTCGAATTTCCGCAACGGCGTATCACGGTCAATCTGGCGCCCGCCGATCTGCCCAAGGAGGGCGGGCGCTTCGATCTGCCGATCGCGCTGGGCATTCTCGCTGCCTCGGATCAGGTCGCTGCCAAAGCACTTGCCGAGTACGAGTTCGCCGGTGAACTGTCCTGGTCGGGCGATCTGCGGCCGATCCGCGGCGCGCTGGCGATGGCGCTGCACACGCGCGACGCCGGCCGCACGCTGATCCTGCCCGCCGCCAACGCGCCTGAGGCGTCACTCGTGCGCGGCGCGCAACTGCGCCCGGCCGACAGCCTGCTGGCGGTGTGCGCCCACCTCAACGGTCATGCGGCGCTACCCGATACGGTGACCCCGCCGCCGCCCGCCAGCATCGACGCGCTGCCCGATTTGGCCGACGTGAAAGGCCAACTCGAAGCGCGCCGCGCGCTCGAAGTGGCCGCTGCCGGCGGGCACTCGTTGCTGCTTTTCGGGCCGCCGGGCACGGGCAAGTCGATGCTGGCGCAGCGCCTGCCCGGCATCCTGCCGCCGATGGAAGAGGCGCACGCACTCGAATCCGCCGCCGTGCAATCGCTCGCCGGACGATTCGACGCGCACACTTGGGGCCAGCGCGTCTTTCGCAGCCCGCATCACTCGGCCTCGGCGGCGGCGATCGTCGGCGGCGGCGCGGTGCCTGGGCCGGGCGAAATCAGCCTGGCGCATCATGGTGTGCTGTTTCTCGACGAATTGCCGGAGTTCGATCGCCGCGTGCTCGAAGCGCTGCGCGAACCGCTCGAAACCGGTCACATCGATGTCGCCCGCGCGCGCCGCAGGGCGCGCTTTCCGGCGCGCTTTCAACTCGTCGCGGCGATGAATCCCTGCCCCTGCGGATACCTGGGTGATCCGCGCGGGCGCTGCCGGTGCACGCCGGACC
>CBDULG010000398.1:0-2881 GCA_965367985.1 uncultured Rhodocyclaceae bacterium | reverse complement strand
ACCCAGCCCGAGAATCAGCGCCTGGGCGCGCGACTGCGCGTCGTGCGCGCCGGCATCATGCAGCGCCATGTAGGCATAGGCCATGCGCTCGCCATCGTCGCTCGCTTCGGCGGCGTGCACCTCGTACTGCGCGGCGACCAGCGCCACATCGCCTTCGATGACGAAGTCCGTCGCCGACCGATCCGTTTCCGGCATGTCCTGCGCCACCTGTCCCATGCGCCAGTGCGCCGGCACGCTGAAGTCGCCGGCGTCTTCATGCAGGGTGCCGTTGAGCAGCGCGAACAGCGTCGACTTGCCCGCACCGTTGCGCCCCACCAGGCCGATCTTCTCGCCGGGGTTCAGCGTGACGGAGGCGTCGTCGAGCAGCACCTTGGTGCCGCGGCGCAGGGTGAGATTTTTAAGGGTGATCATGCGGGTAAAACTCCAACGGATGGTCCCGCAACGGCACGCGGCACGACTTGGGGTGAGTTGAGTGGCGGACGGCGACGCCCCGGGTTCACAAGTCTACTCGACTCTCGGCGCCTCGCTCGATCGAGCGAGGCGCCGCGGGCCGGTCGCATGTGCATCAAGATCACAAATGTAAAAAGGCGACTTGCGCGGTTTCCAAAGATTCGGCGTTGCCCCGGCGAAGGCGGGAACGCAGCTGCGGGCCAGACTTCTCGCCCCCGGAGCTAGCCAGAACGACGCGATTCCGGATACGCTTATCGATTGGAGTTTCCATGGCGTTTCTGCGATTGCGCCAAGCACGAAATATTGTCGTCATGCAAGGCCCTGCCGGCCGTCTATAGTGAAAGCGCAGGGCACCCGCTGCGGCCATGGCTGCGGTGGCGCTTGCGTGCATCGCCGGCCCTGCGTGTTGAGCGCCGCGGAAGGTGAAACCTCGACGCGTGCATTAGGGTCGGAACTTTGTGGAGGCGCACACGGTTGTTCGCGTCTACGGCCTATCAAGACGAGGCGGCATTGTCCGTTGTGGCAACCGCGGCCTCAAACACCCTCCGGCACCGTAGCGGCGCGGCGCATAGGGCCAGATGAGGAAAAACGCCGCCTACCCGCTCCAAGGAGACCGACATGCGAGGCCTCAAAAGACTGTACTTCCTCCTCCCGGACGCCGACGTCGCGCGCAAGATCGTCGACGAACTACTGCTTGCGCACATCCCCTACGAACACATCCATCTGATCGCCCGGTCCGAGACCACGCTCGACCAACTGCCGGAAGCCGGGATCTCGCAAAAAACCGATCTCGTTCCCGCACTCGAGCGCGGTCTTGCGGTCGGCGGCAGCGTGGGTGCGCTGGCCGGACTCGCTGCGCTGGCCTTTCCGCCCGCTGGCCTCGTGGTTGCAGGGGGCGCAGTGCTGTTCGGTGCGCTCGGCGGCGCCGGCTTTGGCGCCTGGATATCGGGAATGATCGGCGTCAGCCTGCCCAATTCACGCCTCGAACGCTTCGAGAGCGCGATCGAGGACGGCATGCTTCTGATGATGGTCGACGTGCCAAAGCAACGGGTCGACGAATTTCAGGCGATGGTCAAGGAACATCACCCCGAAGCCGACATCGAGGGCACTGAGCCGACGATTCCGTCGTTCCCGTGAGTTGTGGGAGCGGCCGAAGCGAACCAGACGTTCCGGAATTGACGCGCGGATTCCGCTTCGGCACGCGGCCGAGACCTGCGCCGTGCTTACTGCGCGCGACGCCCCAGCCGGCGCAACACGGATGTGCGATAGAGCCAGGAAAGAACAGGTCGCAGGCCGGGCAGGCCGATCAACCACGCCAGCGGCCGCAGCATGCGCACCCGCGACATCAACAGAATGTACGCGTCGAGTTCGCGATGTATCGCCCCCGCGGTATCGCGCACGTGCAGTTCGCGCAGCGCCAGTTGCGGATCGATATCGAGCCGGCGCAACTCGGCTTCGCGGCCGGTGATGTCGAACCAATCGACTGCGTCGGCGCCGTCACCGGCCAGGGCCTCGTAGCGCGCACGATCGCCCACGCAGCGCGGGCATGCGCCATCGTAGTAAACAGTCAGTTTCCGATCGACGGGTGTCATGATTTCGCTCGTGCGGACCGTCCGCCTCGGCTGCGCCGCTGTGCACACCGCGCGACGCGTAGCGCAGGCCGGCAATTCCAGTGTAGCAGGCCGCCACGGACGGTATCGCAAGTGCCCGACCGCGTCGTGCACAACGCGGCTGGACCGCAGACAAATCGTGCCAAGGTTTCCGCACCGGCTATAGTCAAAGCATTTAACGCCAAGGGAGCGCAGACATGATTCGACGACTGACACTGGCGCTGGCCTGCGCCGCCTTCGCCCACACCGCCGCGAGCGACACGCAGACCACGGAAGACCCGGCGCGCGGCGAGTTGTTGTACCAGACACATTGCATCACTTGTCACAGTGCCGAGGTCCACTGGCGGGATAAGCGCGTCGCCGTCGACTGGGCGAGTCTAAAGTCGGAGGTGAATCGCTGGCAGGAAAACGCCTCGCTGGGCTGGGACGACGCCGACATTGTCGAGGTGACCCGCTACGTGAACGCCAGTTACTACCACTTCCCCGCGCCGCAGTAGCTTCCCAACCGCATTCGCTAGCGCCTGCTCGAGGAATCGACCGATGAGTGCCAATACCGCGAAAAGCGCCAAACACGGCGCCGCCGCTGAGCACGGCGGACAGCCGGAACGCCCTGACTGGACGATTGATCAGGGTTGGGAAAACTACACCGCCGAGGCGCACGGCGTGTGGCGCACGCTGTTCGAACGGCAGAGCCGGCTGCTGCCGGGACGCGCCTGTGACGCCTTTGTCGAAGGCATGCGCAAGCTGCCCATTGGCCCGGAGGAGATTCCGGACTTCCGGCGGCTGTCCGACGTGATGATGCGCCACACCGGCTGGCAGAT
>CBDULG010000397.1:0-2885 GCA_965367985.1 uncultured Rhodocyclaceae bacterium | reverse complement strand
CTCTCCCGGCACCAGCGCTTTCGCAGCGCTCGCTATCCGCGATGCTCGTGAATTATTGCATCGTCTCCAAGCGCGGCGCCTACTGCGCGCATGTGGAAAGCGGCGGCAACCGGCGGTTCCGCTGCCTGCGCCGCACAAAGCCGCGAATTCTATCGCCCGCCGAGGCGGCTTGCAAAGTCGATCGACCCGCGGGCGCTGCCAATATCGGAGCCTTGCCCGTGCCGCTCGACCCCAAGGCAAAATCGCTGCTCGACATGATCTACCGGGTCGGCGCGCCGCGCCTGCACGAACTCGACGAGGCGCAGGCGAGACGTTCCTTCGAAAAACTCCTGTTCGCGTTTCGGCCCGAGGCGCCGCCCGTGGCCTCGGTCTCCGAAGTGCCGATGGCACGGGCTGATGGCAGTGTGCTGATCACGCGACTCTACCGGCCGCTTCAGTCGGCGGCCGATGCCGTGTTGCCTCTCCTCGTGTACTGCCACGGGGGTGGCTGGTGCCTGGGCAGCGTGGGCACCTACGACGTGCTGTGCCGCGAACTGGCAAACGCCGCGAATATCGCGGTCCTGTCAGTTGGCTACCGCCTTGCGCCAGAGCATCCTTTCCCTGCCGCGCTGGAGGACGCGGGGCGGGCAGTCGAGTGGGCGATGCGCCATGCCAACATGCTGAAGATCGACCCGTTAAGGGTTGCTATGGCGGGCGACAGTGCGGGTGGCAACTTGACGCTTGCCACGGCCTTGGCGCGGCGCGAACGTGGCGACACGCCGGCGTTGCGCGAACTTGCCTTAATTTATCCGTGCACCGAAATTCACAGCGAGCGAGCCAGTCGCAAGGCCTACGCCGATGGCTATGGTCTCGACCGCCAAACGCTGCTGTGGTTTTTTGCGCGCTATCTGCCGCAGGGCGGCGCCGACGACTGGCGCGCCTCACCGATGGCGGCCAGCAGCCTCGCCGGCCTTCCGCCAATGACGCTGGTGACGGCCGAATGCGATCCGCTGACGGACGATTGCCGTGCGTTCGCCGAGCGCGTGCAGGCAGAGGGCGGCGCGGTGACCCACTACACCTACCCTGGCATGATCCACGGATTCTTTACCCTTGGCCGGCACTTTCCCCAGGGCAATGAGGCGGTGGCGCGCGTGGCCGCGTCGCTTGCCGACGCGCTACACACGCCCTGACCTGCGGCCGGCCCTTTCAGGCCACCGCGTGGGCGGCGTCGCGCTGTTTCTGAAACCAGTCGAGGCGGCTATGCAAGCGCACCACGTTGCCAACGATCAGCAGCGCCGGTGGGCGCAATCCGGCGTCGGCGATGGCATCGGCCAGCGTGGTCAGTGTGGCCACCACAGTGCGCTGCTCGCGCCGCGTTCCATGCTGTATGGCAGCCGCCGGAATCGCTGGCGAGACGCCGTGTTCGACAAGTTGGCGGGCAATTTCCGGCAAGGCACCTACGCCCATGTAGATGACGACGGTCTGGTTGGGGCGGGCGAGCGCGTGCCAGTCGAGATCCGCGGTGCCGTTCTTGAGATGGCCGGTGGCGAACGTACAGGACTGCGCATAGTCGCGATGCGTGAGCGGAATGCCCGCATAGGCCGAGACGCCGGAGGCCGCGGTGACGCCCGGCACCACTTCGAAGTCGACGCCGTAGCGCACGAGTTCTTCGATCTCTTCGCCGCCGCGACCGAAAATGAACGGGTCGCCCCCCTTGAGCCGCACGACCTGTTTACCCGAGTGCGCAAGGCGGACCAGTAAGCGGTTGATTTCCGCCTGCGGCAGGGTATGGTTGCCGGCCTGCTTGCCAACGTAGATGCGCTCGGCATCGTCGCGGATGAGCATGAGGATCTCGCGGCCGACCAGGTTGTCGTAGACCACCGCGTCGGCCGCGCTGATCAGCCGCGCGGCGCGTAAGGTCAGCAATTCCGGATCGCCGGGTCCCGCGCCGACCAGGCTGACAGTGCCGCGTCGTGAACCGGCCCCTGACGGGAAAGCACCGTCGCCGCCGACGTCCGGGCTACCACCGAGCGGGCGTCCGATAACGCCCCGCGCATCGAGCCGCGCCAGGATGCTGCGCATCAGTGAGGACAGTGTGCCGTCGTCGGTGCGGCCGATGGGCATGCCGTTTTCAATCGCTGCCATGTCTGCTGTCCCTGTTTTTCGCTGGTCACGACTTTAACAACCCTGGCGTCGTATCAAGTTTGATTGTCGTCAAGGCCGCGGCCTGTTGCCGGGTTCATTGTTCCAACCCAGCGGAATCACCCGCATGAAAGCGTGTTCACTGAAGGGAGATACGACATGACGATAAGACGAAAGTGGGGAGTCGGTTTGATTGCCTTTGCGGCATTGCCGTTCGCAATCAGTCAGGCGTTCGCCGCTGATCCGGAGCCCAAACACAAGGAGTTGTCACCGTCCGAAGTGGAATACCAAGCCGGGAGTTCTCCGCTCGGGGATGTCAAGATGCATCAGGACGTCAATCCCGATGCGCCGAAGATGACCGAAGATGAGTTCGAGAAAGCGCGCCAGATCTACTTCCAGCGTTGCGCCGGCTGTCATGGCGTGCTGCGCAAGGGCGCCACCGGCAAGCCGCTTACCCCGGACGTCACTCTGCCCAATGGCACCGAGTATCTCAAAGTCTTCATCAAATATGGCTCACCGGCCGGCATGCCTAACTGGGGTACCTCAGGCGACCTGACCGATGACGAAGTCGATCTGATGGCCCGTTACGTGCAGCAAACGCCGCCGACGCCGCCCGAGTTCAGCATGGCGGACATGAAGGAAACATGGAAGGTCATTGTTCCGCCGGAAGAGCGTCCCACCAAGAAGATGAACGATTTCGACATCAGCAACATCTTCTCCACGACGCTGCGCGATTCGGGTGAAGTGGCGCTGATCGATGGCGA
>CBDULG010000396.1:0-2891 GCA_965367985.1 uncultured Rhodocyclaceae bacterium | reverse complement strand
CCCGGGCGACTTATCGCTGCCCTGGCGGATGACGAATTCCAGCGTCAGCAGGCGGTCGCTCTGAAGCTGCCCCGGCGCGCAGCGCGCCAGTTCGGGCGCCAGTTCGTTGAGCATCGCCAGATAGTCGCTGCTCTTGAACGACGGCGCGAGCACGAGCGCGCGGCAACTCACCTTGTTCAGCGCGTACTCCAGTTCGGCGCGGCGATAGGCGGGATTGATGTTCACCAGCGCCAGCCCGGCCTTGGCGGTGGCGAACTGGGTCAGCGTCCATTCCAGGTTGTTCTGCGACCAGATGCCGATGCGCTCGCCCGGTTTAAGCCCGAGGCGCATCAAGCCGCAGGCCAGCGCATCCACCTTGGCGCGCAATTCATCGTAAGTCAGGCGCACGTTCTGGTGGCGTACCACCAGCGCCTCGCGCGCGCCGAAGCGCGCGCAGGCGTCGTCAAAAAAGCGGCCGATGGTCTCGCCTATCAGTGGCTGGCCGCTGGCGCCGTGCACATAGCTGGGTGTGGTCATTGCTTCGTCTCCACGCATTGCCCTGAATGTCAGGCGCTGGCTTCGAACTCGACCAGTTCGTCACCGTCACCGACCTGGTCGCCCACCGCGAAGCGAAACGCCTTCACCGTGCCGGCGGCCGGCGCATTGATCGTGTGTTCCATTTTCATCGCCTCGAGAATGAGCAGCGGCGCGCCCTTGGCGACGCTCGCCCCTTCGGCAGCGATCAGCGAGATCACCTTGCCCGGCATCGGTGCCAGCAAGCCGCCCTCGGCGCCGCCCCCTTCGCCGCTGAAATGCAGCGGGTCGACGTTGGCCAGCGGCCAGGCGTGGCCGTGCAGAAACACATGGCGTTTTTCGTTGGCTGCCACCACGGTGGCGTCCATGCGCGTACCGTCGAGTTCAACGCGCAGCATTCCACGCGCATTGAGCTCGCCGCGCGCCGCCACCGAGCGCCCGTCGACAGTCAGTGTGTAGCCATCCGGACGGTAGGCCACATTCACCGTCTGCTGCTCATCACCGTGGCGGAAGATCAGGTCACGCCGCGCGGTGACGTTGAGCCGCCAGCCGTCGCGTGCATGCCAGGGCGAGAGCGGGTCTTCGTCGCGCCGCGCGCGCGCCGCGCCGCGTTGGGTCTCGCGCAGCAACTCCGCCAGCGCCGCCACCTGCCACACTTCGACCGGCGTCGGCTTGGGCTCGGGAAACAGATACGCCTTTTCACGTTCGATCAGCCCAGTATCCAGATCCGCACCGGCGAAGGCCGGGCAGGCGGTGAGGCGCGACAGGAAGCTGATGTTGTTCGACACGCCGACCACGCGGTACTCGGCGAGCGCCTGCAGCATGCGCGCCAGCGCCTGCTCGCGGGTCTGGTCCCAGACGATCAGCTTGGCGATCATCGGGTCGTAGTGCGGGCTGATCTCGTCGCCCTCCTCGACGCCGGTATCGACGCGCACATGCAGGTTTTCGGCGGGCGGCGACAGATGCACCAGCGTGCCGGTGGACGGCAAGAAACCCTTGTCGGGGTCTTCGGCATAGATACGCGCTTCGAGCGCATGGCCGCGGATCTGCAGTTGCTCCTGCGCCAGCGGCAGCGGCTCGCCCGAGGCGACGCGCAACTGCCATTCGACCAGATCGAGGCCGGTGATCATTTCGGTCACCGGGTGCTCGACCTGCAGGCGGGTGTTCATTTCCATGAAGTAGAAGGTGCCGTCCTGATTGGCGATGAACTCCACCGTGCCGGCGCCAACATAGCCGACCGCCTTGGCCGCATCGACCGCGGCCTGTCCCATGGCGGCGCGCCGCTCGGGTGTCATGCCCGGCGCGGGCGCTTCTTCGAGCACCTTCTGGTGGCGGCGCTGCACCGAGCAGTCGCGCTCGAATAGGTATACGCAGTTGCCCTGGCTGTCGCCGAAAACCTGAATTTCGATGTGGCGCGGCCGCGTCAGGTATTTTTCGATCAGCACATGGTCGTCGCCAAAGCTCGAGATTGCCTCGCGCTTGCACGAATTGAGCAGTTCGGCAAAGTCCTCGCTCTTCTCCACCAGCCGCATGCCCTTGCCGCCGCCGCCCGCCGCCGCCTTGATGAGTACCGGGTAGCCAATGCCATCCGCTTCGCGCTTGAGCAGCTCGGGATCCTGGTCGTCGCCGTGATACCCCGGTGTCAAGGGCACGCCCGCGGCGCCCATGATCTTCTTCGCTTCGGACTTCGAGCCCATCGCTTGGATGGCCGACACCGGCGGGCCGATGAAGACGATGCCGGCCTCGTCGCAGGCGTGGCAGAAATCTTCATTCTCGGAGAGGAAGCCGTAGCCCGGATGGATCGCCTGGGCGCCGGTCTGCTTCGCGGCGGCGATGATCTTGTCGATCACCAGATAGCTTTCCTTGGCCGCCGGCGGACCGATCAGCACGGCTTCGTCGGCCATGCGCACATGGCGTGCGCCGGCGTCCGCTTCCGAGTACACCGCGACGGTCTTGACGCCCATGCGCCGCGCGGTCTTGATCACACGGCAGGCAATTTCCCCGCGGTTGGCAATCAGAATTTTGTCAAACATGCGTGTCTCCGAGTTTTTGATAGGTAGCCGTAGCCCGGATGCAACGCAGTGGAATCCGGGAGTCCCTGGCAGTTTCACCGCGGCTCCCGGATTCCGGCCTGCGGCCTGCATCCGGGCTACGGCGCGTTGTATTCACGAGCATCGATCCTGCGGCACCCAGCTCGCCGGACGCTTGTCGAGAAAAGCCGACAAGCCTTCTCTTGCCTCCGGCGTAGCGCGCAGGCTGGCAATCCGCTGCGAGGTGTCTTCGACCATCGCATCGTCGACCGGGCGATCGGCCACCGCGCGGATAAGAGCCTTGGCCGCGGCCTGCGAATTCGGTCCGCCCTGCAGCAGCGCGGCGAC
>CBDULG010000395.1:0-2904 GCA_965367985.1 uncultured Rhodocyclaceae bacterium | reverse complement strand
CCGCGTAGGTGGAGCTGACGGATTCATGCTGATATCTCCGCGCTAAACCACGCCCAGTATACGCCTTCGCCGATAACGTCTTTGCGCCCCGACCCCCTGTTTTCAACGACCCGCCGGGCTCACGATCCAGAAGCACGCAGCCGACGAAAATCGCCGCGCACCCTACGGCGCGTGGTGAATGAATGGCGCATCGGGACCCCACAGCGCGCCGACGCGGGCGTCGCGTCCGCAGCTCGTGCGGTAGAACTTGTAGGCCTCGACTTGCGATTTGGGGCCGCGTCGGGTCAGCGTGAAGCCGCCGCCCTTGTAATAGTCCTGGTGGTAGTCCTCGGCGCGGTAGAAAGTCTGCGCTTCAAGGATGGGGGTGACGAGCTTCTGGCCGAGTTCCTTCTCGGCGGCGTCGAGTGCGGCTTGTGCGATCGCGCGTTGCTCGGCATTTTCGACGAACACCGCGGTGCGGTAGCTCGAGCCACGGTCGCAGAACTGACCGTCGGCATCGGTGGGATCGATCGAGCGGAAGAACATATGCATGAGCTTGTCGTAGCCGATCTTTTCGGCATCGTAGGTAATCTCGACGGCCTCGTAATGGCCGGTGTCGCCGTGAGTGACTTGCTTATAGGTCGGGTTCTCGGTCGTGCCGCCGGTGTAGCCGGAGACACCCTCGATCACGCCGGGCACCGATTCGAAATCCGCTTCGACACACCAGAAGCAACCGCCGGCGACGATCATGGTGCGCAGGTCTTCGGCCTGCGCCGGGCCGGTGTGAATGAGGATGCCGACAGCTAAAGCGATGCCGAGCGCGGAGCGCTTGATGATGCGAGTGATGTTGGGCATTTGAGTTCTCCTTGACCATCCGACCGCCCGGGCCGGGCGCAGCTTACATCGGGTGCCGCCGCCGTGGCGCGCTGCGTGAGGGATCGAGCACGCCGATGTACGACCGTTGCGGCGGCCGCGGGGTTCAGACGGCGGCGGTTTCGTCCTAAACCGAGCGGGTGATTCCACCGTCGACGCGAATATTCTGCCCGGTGATGTAGCCCGCGCCGTCGGAGGCGAGGAAGGCGATCACGTCGGCAATCTCCTCGGTCTTGCCGTAGCGCTGCATCGGGATGCGGTCACGGAATTCGGGCTTCTCCGGCAGGCTGTCGATGAAACCGGGCAGCACGTTGTTCATGCGAATGTTTTCGGCTGCGTAACGATCCGCGAACAGTTTGGTGAACGCGGCCAGGCCAGCGCGAAAGACGCCCGAGGTCGGAAACACCGGATCGGGCTCGAAGGCCGCGAATGTGGAAATATTGATGATCACGCCGGCCTTCTGTTTCTGCATGATGGGCACGACAAGGCGCGTCGGGCGCACGACGTTGAGAAAATAGACGTCCATTCCCTTGTGCCAATCTTCGTCCGACAGCTCCAGCACCGGCGCGCGCGGCCCGTGCCCCGCGCTGTTGACCAGCACATCGACGCAGCCCCAGGTGTCGACCGTCTTGTCGACCAGCCGCTTGAGATCGTCGTTCGACTGGTTGGACCCGGTGACGCCGATACCGCCAATCTCCCCGGCGAGCGCTTCGCCTTTGCCCGAAGACGACAGGATCGCTACACGAAAACCGTCGGCTGCCAGTTTGCGCGCCGCGCCGGCACCCATGCCGCTGCCGCCTGCGGTGACAATCGCCACTTTTTCTGTCGTCATTACGCGCCCCTTGTGCGTCTCGAGGATCTTCTGGCTGCGGTGCGCCGGTGGGCGCTCACGCCATTTTCACCGCCGTACCGCTGACCGCCACCATCATCATGCCGTTGGTTTCGCCGAGCACTTCGTAGTCGAAGTCGATGCCGATGATGCCGGTGGCGCCGAGCTCTTTCGCCGCTTCCATCATGTCTTCAAGCGCGGCATCGCGTGCGCCTGACAGGGCGCGCTCGTAGCCGCCGGCGCGACCGCCGACGACGTCGCGCACCGAAGAGAACATGTCACGGAAGATGTTGGCGCCAATGATTGCCTCGCCGTTGACGATGCCCAGATAGGCGTCGATGCGCGGGCTGTCTGCTCCGGGCACGACGGTGGCGAGGAAAAAATTCTTGTCTGCTTTCGAGAACCAGCCCATGACGACTCCTTGATCGGGACAACGTGGAAAAAATTGCGGCGGTGTTGCGCCGTGGCCTCAGCCGCCGGTCAGCGCGAGGTAGGCGCGCCGGGTATCGGGCGACACCGCCGCCAGCACCTGTTGATACGAGGTCTTGTGGCGGGCGAGCAGCCGCGCCGAGGCCACTGTCTTCGAGCGGCAGTACCAATGGCAGGTGTGTTGCATCAGGTACATCTCGGCCAGAAGGATGAACGCCTTATCCTTCGGCGATCGCTGCTCGATATTGCGCACCGCCATTGCGATCCCCTGGGCATGCACTTTGAGCACCTTGCGCAGATCGAAAACGGCGTTGGGAAACAGCTTGTCGGCGCGCGGTATGGCCACCGCGAGCTTGCTCACCCGCATGCATTCTTCATCCAGCCCGCCCATCTCGGTCGAAAAACGCTCGAACTGGTCGGCCAGCACCGTCTCGTTGGTGCTCATCAGGCTCCAGATCTGTTCGCGCCGCCCCGGATCGTCTTCGCCGAGTGCGCGCAGGTAGCCTTCGGTCAGCGTCTCCATGTGTTTTTCGAGCTGGTAGTTCTGCAGGTGATCGCCCAGCAAGGCGATGCGCTGCCGCTGATCCCTGTATTTGACGGCATAAGCGCCAATGCCGATCAACATCAGCAGTAGGTAGATTTCCATGGCGGTATTGTGGTGCCGTTTGGGGTGTCGCGGCAATGGCGCGCTGCGTGATCGCAGCGTGGCGAAGGCTCGACGCTGATTTTCGTCGCCAGATGAATTACATTGAAGTCAGGCGTGCCGAACGCGCACAGCCTGTGCAATCGGCATT
>CBDULG010000394.1:0-2905 GCA_965367985.1 uncultured Rhodocyclaceae bacterium | reverse complement strand
ATATGAGCAAGCAAAACCACAATCCGGAGGCGCCCGAGGTCGGCACCCTGCGCGTGTGCGTCGTCGATGGCGGCGGCAGTCATGCCAGGGGCGAGAACGCGCTTGTTGAGGTCTTCCGGTGCATCGGGCCGAAGGCTGAGAGTAAAAAAGGCGACGAGAAACCTGACGTCAAGGCGTGGAAGCAGTCGGCGCAGTGGCGTTGCGACCGACAGGGCCGCACCGGCGCCGACGGCTGCGTCCGGTTCGAGCAGGTGGAAGCCGGCGAGGTATGGGTAGCGTACGGTCACTATCCCGAAACCGATCCGCTGAAGGCGTATGTGCGCGCGGGCTGCATCACCGACGTGTGCATCGAGCCCTACATCGACATTCGAACCAATGTGTTGTTCCTCGATGCAAAGTGCGAGCCGGTACGTTGCGCTCGACCCCGTGTCGGCGATCAAATCTCGATCGAATACGAGGTCAGCTCTGCCGTCAGCCTCGGGGTGGACGGCTACATCGTGCCGCCGACCGGCTTTACGGTCGACCCCCAGGATCAATCGAAGATTTTCGGCCGCGCGCTCCGCGCCGGGCCGCTGCGTGCCACCGCGGCGATCGGGCTATTCCCAATTGATGAGGCGGGGGGACCCAATGCGAAGTCGAATGCCGCAATGTTCAACTCATCGCACGATACGGATGTCGACGAACCGCCCGTACAGCAAATCGGCGGCCAACTTGGCGTCGCGCTGTCACGCACCGCGACCGAACCGACCGCCGACACGTCGTTCTTCCGTGCGCTGCTGAACAGCACCGAGGGCTTGTCGTTCAACAACTACCTGCGCTTCATGGACAAGCTGTTCTGTGGCGAGAACGGTCTGGGCGATCTGCCCCAGTTCGAACGCGAACGTTTCGGCCTGAAGGGCGACGAGTACCGCCGCTTGCGGTCTTTGCGCCTACTGCCATTCACCGACTCCGACGCCTACCGTGTCGTCAAGGCCGCCACCGAGGCGTTTGTGATGGTCAACTGCGGCGTTGTCGCCGACCCGCAGCCGTTCGACCCGGCGCTCGACGACGCCTATCTGCAGCGGCGTGATCTGCCGGTGCCGGTGGGCGGGCTGCAACAGGTGTTCGGCGCCGATTACCTGAAACCGCTCATCGGTGGTGACGCCGGCGCCAAGACCTTGCCCTACCTCGCGGTAATCCGCTCGAAGCTGCCGGACATCGCGATAAAACTGTCGCCAATCGAAGCCGCACCTGAAACGGTGTCCAAGTGCCACGGCGTGCTGCAGGACAAGCTGGAGAATCCCTGCCTGATCGAACTGATCTGGTCGTACTGGCACGAGGAAGGGATGTTGGTGCAGACGATGAACGCAATCACACGGCGTTTCCAGAACGTGCGCGCGGGCGGCCGCGATCCGCTGGCCAATCTCGAAATCGATCCGCTGCGCCCCCTCAACAACGTGCTGTGGGGTTACGTGCAGGACGAGCAGCACCGACTGAGCGTCGTGCGGCGCAACTACGAATACGACCACCACTACGGCCTGCGCCTCGAAGGCTTGGCGGTCAAGCGCATGCAGGCGGCCGACAGCCGCTCGCGGTTTATCGAAGCGTTTCACAACACGTTGCGGCTGTGTGCGGTGTTCTTCAAGCAGGACGACGACACCACAGTCAAGGCAGACGCCTTCCCGGTGCTCAACGCGCTGAAGGAAGTGCACCTGATCCTGTCACAGGGTGCGCACAACCAGTTCGGTGATCTGCCCTCGACCGCGCGCATCGAGATGCTGATGCAGCAGTGGCTGCTGGCGCGACCGGAATTCCGCGAGTTCCTGCCGACGCGGATCATGACGGCCTATCCCGAGCCGTGGATGGACCGGGTCGATGCGATGAAGAAACTGCAGGGCTGGACTGATACGAGCGTGCTGCACTTCCGCAACCTGGCGATGTTCGGCGAGCAGATTCTGCTGACCATCCGCTGGGGCCACTGGAGCGATGTGCAAGAACCGCTGCAAGCCTTCAATTGGGCGCGCCTGTTGCGCCCGCAGATCCAGGGCTACAGCCACGCCTATCGCGCTGTCACCGGCGTCGACCTGACGGTCGATGTGAGTGACACGCGGGTCGACGCGACGCTGCCCTCAATACTGCTGCAGCGCCGACTCGCCGCCCAGCATCGCAGCGCGTGAGGACGAAGCAAAATGATCGACTTCACGTCCGCGCTCTATCTCGGGCTGCGTCATCCGAGTTCGGCGCTCGGCGCCTGGCCGGCGCTCACCCAGGGTCGCCCGGCCGCCCTGGGTGAGCCGGCCGGCGCCGCGGGCGTCGCAGCGGAGCTCGCGCAGCTGCAGGGCTGCGAAAATGCGACCCTGCTGCCGTCAACGGTGCATCTGTTCCGCGACCTGTTCCGCTTGCTTGCCGAGGAGCGGGTGGTCATCCTGTGCGATGCCGCGATGTACCCGATCGCGCGCTGGGGGGTGGAATCGGCCGCGGCAGCCGGTGTGCCGACCCACAGCTTTCCCCACCACGATGCGGCAGCGCTCGCACGCCTCGCGCGCAGTGTGGCGCGAGCGAAGCGGCGACCGGTGGTTGTCACGGATGGTTACTGCCCGGGCTGTGGCCGTGCGGCGCCGATTGCGGTCTATGCCGAAATCGCGCGACGCGGCGGTGGCTACCTGGTGCTTGACGATACGCAGGCGCTCGGCATTCTGGGCGACGCGCCGCACCGGACGAATCCCAATGGAAATGGCGGTGGCGGTTCGCTGCGCTGGCACGGCGTGTCCGGCCCTCACATCATCGTCGGCAGCTCTCTGGCGAAAGGCTTCGGCGCGCCGCTCGCGGTCCTCGCCGGTAGCGCCCAGCTGGTTGATCGCTTCCGCGCCCACAGCGAGACGCGGGTGCATTGCAGCCCGCCCTCGGTGGCCGTCATCCATGCCGC
>CBDULG010000393.1:0-2907 GCA_965367985.1 uncultured Rhodocyclaceae bacterium | reverse complement strand
GCTTGGCGAGCAAGCGTTTTCTGAAACCGTAGAAGCGCTCGGTACGCTCCGAGCCAACGAGAGCGTCGACCTGACCTCGACCGTCACCGAACTGGTCACGGCGGTGAATTTCGATGACGGCCAACGGGTGAAGAAGGGCGACGTGCTGATCGAAATGGATACCTCCGAGGAGCGTGCCGAACTGGCCGAGCAGCGCTCGTTTCTCGACGAAGCGCAGCGCCAGGTCAATCGGCTGACGCCGCTGGTCAAGCGCGGCGCGGCGTCCGAATCGAGCATCGACACCCAGCGGCGCGAAGCGCAAGGTGCGCGGGCGCGCATCCAGGCGATCGAATCGCGCATCGCCAAACGCATCATCAAGGCGCCCTTCGATGGCGTCGTCGGCTTGCGCAACATCAGCGTCGGCGCCGTCGCCCAGCCAGGCGCCGAACTGACCACCATCGACGACGACGCAGTGATGAAGCTCGACTTCGCGGTGCCTTCGGTGTTCGTCGCCACACTCAAGCCCGGCCTGTCGATCGAGGCCGAATCCGCCGCCTACCCAAGTCGCGTCTTCAAGGGCACCGTCTCGAGCGTCAATAGCCGTATCGATCCGGTCACCCGTTCAATCGTCGCGCGCGCGCTGATCGACAACCCCAAGGGCGAGCTGCGCCCCGGCTTGCTGATGCGTGTGGAGCTCGAAAAAAGTCCGCGCCAGGCTCTGGTGGTACCCGAAGAAGCCGTGGTGCCGGTCGGCAACGAGAATTTCGTCTGGATCGTCGCCGACAAGGATGGCCAACCCGTGGCCGAGCGCCGCACCGTGACCCTCGGCACGCGCCAGTTCGGCGGCGTCGAAGTGCTCACCGGCCTCTCGCCCGGCGAGCGCGTGATCACCCACGGCACCTTGCGCATGCGCCCCGGCGCGCCGCTCACGATCACCGCGGTGGAGGACGGTGACGAGCCGCTCGACAGCTTGCTCAAGCAGACCAGCGGGACGATCGCTGCTGAGCCGGCAACGAAATGAGTCGCGGGAACCACACGCGTGTCCTTGGTACGCTCAATCCATGATCGATGCGGAAAATGACGATGAAACCCTCTGAGGCGCTGAAGGGACACCGCGACGCCGTTCTGCGCATCGCGCGGGGCTACGGCGTGTGCGATGTACGCGTGTTCGGGTCCGTACTGCACGGCAATGACACCGACAGTAGCGATGTGGATCTTCTCGTCGAGGTCCCCGACGGCACGACGCTGCTCGACATGGTGCGTCTGCAACGGGCGCTTGAAGCCGCACTTGGTGTTCCGGTCGATGTGCTGACGGCCGGCGACCTGCCCGCGCGCATCCGGGATCGGGTGCTTGGCGAGGCCAGGCCGATATGAACAAGACGCTTCGCGATCAGGATTACCTTGGGCACATGGCCGACGCAGTCGGCAGGATCCAGCGCTTTACGGCCGGCAAGAACAAGGACGAATTTTTGGCGGACGACTTGCTGCAGGACGGCGTCATCCGCAACCTTGAGATCATTGGCGAGGCGGCGTCGAAACAGAGTCGCGAATTGAAGGCGCAGCATGATGATGTACCGTCGGTTCAAATCTCCGGCATGCGCAATCGCCTGATCCACGGCGATATGTCTGTGAACCCGCAAATCGTATGGAGCACCGTCGAAAAAGTGTTGCCGGATTTTCGCGAAAAAGTCGCTGGCATTTTTGAAGAGCTGGAGAGCCGCCCGTGATCCTCTCCGACATCTCGGTCAAGCGGCCGGTCTTCGCCAGCGTCATTTCGCTGCTGCTGGTCGCTTTTGGGCTGGTGTCCTTCGACCGCCTCTCGCTGCGCGAGTATCCCGACATCGACCCGCCGATCGTCACGGTGTCGGTGGATTACCCCGGTGCGCCGGCGAATGTTGTCGAGACGCGGGTCACCGAGATCATCGAGGAGCGCATTTCCGGCATCGAGGGCATCGAGTTCATCCAGTCGACGTCACGCGACGGCGCCTCGCGGGTGACCATCGAGTTCTCCATCAACCGCGATGTGAACGAGGCCGCCAACGATGTGCGCGATCGCGTCGCCGGGGTGCAGGACAACCTGCCCGAGGAGGCCGATCCGCCCGAGGTCGAGAAGGTCGACAGCAACGACGACGTGATCATCTGGCAGAACCTGTCGAGCGATCGCATGACCGTGCCCGAGCTGACCGACTACGCCGAGCGCTATCTTACCGACCAGTACTCGGCGCTCGACGGCGTCGCGCGGGTGCGTGTCGGCGGCGGCCAGAGTTACGCCATGCGGGTGTGGCTCGACCGCAAGGCGCTGGCCGCGCGCGGTTTGAGCGTGGGCGACGTGGAAAACGCGCTGCGCGCCGAGAACGTCGAGCTGCCCGCCGGTTCGCTGCAGTCCGACGAGCGCATCTTCAAGGCGCGCGTCGAGCGCAACTTCAAGCAGCCCGAAGACTTCGCCAAACTGGTGCTGGCGCGCGGCGAGGACGGCTATCTGGTGCGTCTCGGCGATGTCGCGCGGGTCGAACGTGGCGTGGTCGAAAACCGTTTCATGTTCCGCGGCAATGGCGAGCCGATGGTCGGCCTTGGCGTGATCAAGCAGTCCACGGCCAACACCATCGATGTGTCGAGCGGTGTCAAAGCCCTTACCAAACGGCTGAGCGGCAATCTGCCCGAAGGCATGCGCATCTCGCAAAGCTATGACGCCGCGGTGTTCATCGAGGCGTCGATCGCTGAGGTATACAAGACGCTGTTCATCGCCATCGGCTGCGTGGTGTTCGTCATCTACATCTTCCTCGGCAGCGTGCGCGCCATGCTGATTCCCGCGGTCACGGTGCCGATTTCGCTGATTGCGACCTATTCGGTGGTGTACGCGCTGGGCTTTTCGATCAACCTGCTCACCCTGCTGGCGCTCGTGCTGGCCATCGGGCTGGTGGTGGACGA
>CBDULG010000392.1:0-2909 GCA_965367985.1 uncultured Rhodocyclaceae bacterium | reverse complement strand
CAATTGCTCATTTTGAACTGTTCCGCAGCATTTCGGTCACCGACCCACGAACCTTCGCAAATTTCGTTGCAGAACACGTGATACCTACGATGGGTGTAGCGCAATTACAGCCAAGATAGACATTGGAACATCCGACAAAATTGAACACTTGCGGCCCGGAGCCGTCGTTCACATATGCCCCGACGCCGCGCTGCAACTATCGCATTGCGGCCATTCGTGCACGGCGCAGCATCTCGGAAATGGCAATGACCAGGTCGCGGGACAAAGCGGGCTTTCGCCGCGCGCGCACCCGTGACAGCAACTCGTACATTTCAACTTCGCCCTTAACTGCGAACTGTCGTTCCCTGCTGTCGGCCGCGAACATGGCTCCTTCAAACTGGCCGACAAGAAAGAGCTGGTAGGACAGGATTATCTACGCGGTGTACTTATAAATCGCATGACACGAACCGGCAGATTGGCACTCAATATCAAGTGTGCCTCTCGAAGACCTCTGTGTTTCCGCCCCTCAGCACCAACAGTGTATCGAACGCGTCGCGCTGATTGCCCATCTCCATGCCCGGTGAGCCGATCGGCATGCCCGGAACCGTGAGGCCAATTGCTTCCGGCCGCTCGGCGAGCAGGCGCTCGACATCACCGGCAGGTACGTGGCCTTCGACAACGTACCCATTGACGAGGGCCGTATGGCAGGAGGTCAGTTCGGGCGTGATCCCGTACCGAGCCTTGAGGGCATAGAGTGCGTCCTGATCTACGTCATGCGCATCCACGGTAAAACCTGAGCGCGCCATATGCTCGACCCAAGCCGAACAGCATCCGCAGGTTGGCGACTTGTAGACCCCAATGCGGGTGGGTGTTGCAAGCGCCGGTCGTGCAAGGGCGATCGATCCCAGCGCCGTGGTGATGAAGTGCCTTCGATGCATGTTGTCATCTCCTGTTGCTCTTGTTCGCATTTGGCGGCTTTTCATACCACACGCAGCCATGTCATCATCCCACCGGCGGAATGCTCGAGCATGTGGCAATGCAGGAGCCAGTCCCCGGGGTTGTCGGCGACGAAGGCGATCTCGGCGTTCTCGCCGCGATCCATCAGAAGCGTGTCGCGCAAAGGCCCCGCCTTGCCATCCGCTGCGATCTGCCTGAAATGGTGCCCATGAAGGTGCATCGCGTGCGGCCACATCGTGTCGTTCGTGATGGCAATTCTGATCGTCTCGCCTAGGTCCGCCTCGATTAGCGGCGCATCTCCCATGTCCGCGACTCCGTTGAAAGCCCAGACCTTGCCGGCCGCGGCCATGTCGCGCATGCCCATCATTTGGCCGCCCAGTATGGCGCCGCTCATACCGCCCATTGCGCCGCCTTCCATCAGGAGCTCCGCGCGCCGGGCCCCGCGCAGCGGCCCAAGCGCGGCGACCGGGTTGGGCGGCAAGGCAGCCGGAACGGCGAGCCGCTCGTCGCGGGCATGTCCGCGTACGGGGAACTCCGCGACGGCAAAGCCGCCGTCGCGCTCGAAGCTGACGATCAAGGCCTCATCGCCCTCTTCGGCGGTGACATCTACGATCAGGTCGGCCCGCTGCGCCGGCGCGAGGGTCAGGCGATCGAACCGCTCCGGTGTCTCGAGCGGCATGCCGTCGAGCGCGACGATCCAGCCGTCGAACCCGCGGGTCTCCAGCGAGAATATCCGCGCATTTGCCGCGTTCACGAGACGAAGGCGCAAACGCGCACGGGCTTGCACCTCGCGCGACCACGCGCCTTCTCCGTTCACGGTGATCCAGTTGCCGACCCGGCCGGCGTGCGCCCAGTCGTGCATGGCGCCGAAATCGTCCGCGATCTGCGCATCGTCGGTCAGGCGCCAGTCGTCGATGAGCAGTACCTCGTCGAAATCGACCTCCGGCACACCGTCGGTCTCATCCACAACAAGCGCCCCGTAGAGCCCACGGGCCATCTGCTCCCAGCTGCGGTTGTGCGGGTGGTACCAGTAGGTACCGGCATCGGGCACGGTGAACTCATAAAGGAAGTCGGTGCCAGGCTCGACAGCCTCCTGCGTCAGCCCGGCGACACCATCCATGGCGTTCTCGATCCGGATGCCATGCCAGTGGACGCTCGACGGTTGCGGCAGATCGTTTACGAAGCGTCGGGATACCCGCGCGCCTTGAGGCACACGAAGGGTCGGGCCGGGTACCGAGCCGCCATAGGCCCAGACATCCGTCTCCGGATACTCGGCCGGCGCCAGACGAACGCGTCCCGCCCTGGCGACGAGGTCCCCGGTCGTGTCGGCCCGACCGATCCGCGGCACGCACAAGCTCGCCGCCGTGCCGAGAAGGGCCAGATGGAACTGGCGGCGAGTCAAGTGCGCCATAGAACGTCTCCTGAAAAATGGGCGGCGGTTTGCACCGTCTTGGGCCGCTGCGGCGCGATACGCGCCTGTTCGGCCGGGGGCGACGTCACTGTCGTGAGGGCTGCGGTCGTCGCGAGAATAGCCAGGATGAGCGCGCTTTCCAAACCTATGGAGCGCCGCAGGCGTTGCGCGGCCCCCGGCGCCGCCGCTTGCAGCTCCGGGGTCAGACGCACCTTGTTCAGTGCCGCGAGACCAAGCACGGCGGCAAAAAGCGCCAACTTGATCAGGAATGTCTGACCATAAGGCGTGGCGAGGGCGGCCGGCGTTGCCGCGCCGAGCAAGACGAGCGTCACGGCCCCAGCGGCGACCAGCGCCGCCACGATCCAGAGGGCCTTGGTCCCGAACTCATGCGCAAGCGCGCCGACCATTGCCGGCGATTCGCGTCGGGTGGCGCGCACCAGCGGCGCGAAGGCACCGATCCAGAATGCGAGGCCGAGGATGTGAATGGTTACAAGTGTTCCAAGCAGATAACGTGGATCGCCGAGGGCGTGCCCGCGAAGTGCGAAGGAGACGCAGGTCACCA
>CBDULG010000391.1:0-2913 GCA_965367985.1 uncultured Rhodocyclaceae bacterium | reverse complement strand
CGACGCTATCGGCGCGCGTGGCGATCGCGGTCTGCGCCGGCGACGGAGAAACATTCGAAATCGGCTTCAAGCGATCGCCCGTGCGCGTCAAGGTTTTGTAACCACGCTCGACGCGACGCCGCTGTAAACTTCCCGGCCGGCGAGCCAAGTGCGGACGCGTCCTTGCCGTGCCGCATGCCCCAACTTTCGGAAACCAATTCGTGCCGATCCTGAAAACCCGATTGCTGCGGGTCGTTGCGCTGGCGCGCCGCTACCCGGGCGCGCTCGCCGCCTTCGGCTTCATCTCCGGCTTGGCAAGCTTCTTCCTCGTCGAGCGCCACGAGGGCTTCGCCCGCGTCATCGGCGTGCTGATGTTGCTCGGCTGGGTGTGGCTGATGCTCGAACAGATGCTGCGCAAGCTGGTCGCGGAGCGCTTCGGCGTTGCGCTGCCGGAGGCACTGGTGCGCTACGTGACGCAGCTCATTCACCAGGAAAGCCTGTTCTTTACGCTGCCCTTCTTCCTCGTCACCACGACCTGGAACAGCGGCCAGGCGGTGTTCACCGGCACCCTGGCGTGTGCCGCGCTGGTAGCGATCATCGACCCCATCTACTACCGTCGTCTTGCGCCGCGGCGCTGGCTGTATCTGGCCTACCACACCCTGGCGCTGTTCGCGGCGCTGCTCGTTGCCCTGCCGCTGATCCTGCATATGCCCACCGGCGAGAGCTACGAACTCGCGCTTGCCGTCGCCGTGGTGCTGTCTTTGCCCAGTCTTGCCGCCTCGGTGTCGCTGCGCTCATGGTGGCGCGGGCTCGTCCTGGTCGCCCTGCTAATCATGCTCGGCGTCGCCGGCTGGTTTGCACGCCTGTGGGTGCCGCCCGCTACGCTCTGGCTGACCCACGTGGCGGTGACGGTGGAAGTGGACGATGCGCGCCACGCACCCGGCATTTCGCTCAGCGCGCTGGGCGTGAGCACGTTGCGCGAACTCGGCCTGTACGCCTACACGGCGATCAAGGCACCACTCGGCCTCGAGGAGCATATCGAGCATGTGTGGCTACTCGACGGCACCGAAGTCGACCGCATCGCGCTCGACATCAAGGGCGGGCGCGAGGACGGCTACCGCGCATGGACGCACAAGCAGAACTTCCCCGAGAACCCCGCCGGACACTGGCAGGTCAAGGTCCTTACCGAAGCCGGGCAGATGATCGGTATGCTGGAGTTCGAGGTGATCGCCAACACGGCCGCGGCACCCTGACGCCGGCATCTGCCCGGCGCGTGCTGAACGTACAATGACCGCCATGAACACCACCGCCATCGATTCCGCCGACACGACGATTCCCACACTGCGTGAGGATGCCAGCGTGATCGGCTTGGTGGGCCTGGCGCATGGCACCTCGCATTTTTCCCATCTGCTGCTGGCGCCGCTATTCCCCATCTTCATCCGCGAATTCGGCCTGACGTTCTCTGACGTCGGCCTGCTGATGAGCCTGTTCTTCGTCGTCTCGGGCAGCGGCCAGGCGCTGGCCGGTTTCGTGGTCGACCGGCTGGGCGCGCGTCCGGTGTTGTTCGGCGCGATCACCCTCTTCCTGCTCGCCGCGCTCGTCGCCAGCCAGGCGTCCGGCTACAGCGGGCTGGTACTCGCGGCGCTGCTCGCCGGGCTGGGGAATGCGCCCTTCCATCCCGCCGATTTCACGATTCTTAATCAGCGCGTGTCGGCAGCGCGCCTCGGTCACGCCTTCAGCGCCCACGGCCTCACCGGCAATCTCGGCTGGGCGCTCGCACCGGCCTTCCTTATTGGCATCAGCGCGGCCACCGACTGGCGCACCGCTTATCTTGGCGCCGCCCTGCTGTATGCGAGCGTGCTGGCAGTGCTGTTCTGGAACCGCGACAAGCTGCGCACCGAGGTGGTGGTGCGTCACCCCGACGCACCGCGCGGCGCGGATCTGGACTTTCTCAAGCTGCCGGTGGTGTGGTGGTGTTTTGCGTTCTTCCTGCTGTCGACGATGACACTCGCCGTCGTGCAGAGCTTTGCCCCGTCCATCCTCAAAGCGCTGTATGGGGTGAGCGTCGAAGCGGCCACGCTCACCATCAGCGCCTACATGCTATTCGGCGCGCTGGGCATGCTGATCGGCGGTTTCGTGGCCACCAAAACCGAACACAGCGACCGCGTGGTGGCCTGGGCGATGACCAGCGGCGCAGCGCTGCTGCTGGTCTGCGCCACCGGCGTCCTGGGCGGCGCCGGCACCATGGCGGCGCTCGCTGCGACCGGATTCGCGGTCGGCATCGGCGGCCCCAGCCGCGACATGATGATCAAGAAAGCCACCCCCACGGGCGCCACCGGACGCGTCTATGGCACGGTGTATTCCGGCCTCGACGTCGGCTTCGCCCTCTCGCCGGTCGTCTTCGGTGCATTGATGGACCAGGGCTGGTATGCCACCACCCTCGCCGGTGCCGCCGTCGTGCTCATGGTGGCTGTGTATGCTGCCCTCGGCGTGGGACGGCGGACCGCCTGAGGCGCAAAAGGCACGTCTCGCGCCCTCCGCGGATAGAACACTCGACTTTGGTGCCGTCCAAGCAGAATGGGCTAGGGACTGCCGCCATATTCGGAGCGGGTGAAATTGCGGCCCCATTGATCTATAGTGACAATGGGTTTGCCGCAGGATGAATGTCATGGAATCTGATCGAGACCATCATCGCGCCGCCCGCGCGCTGGTCACAGCACGCATGCGAGCGCTCAAGGCATCGCGTTTTCGCGCGCGCATCGCAAAACTTTTTTTGGCGGTGCTCGGGCTGTCCGCCAGCGCGGCAAGCTACGCCGCCGCAGAACAGCTTGCTAACGCCAGGCTGGAAATCGAACAGCGCGTAGTAATCGCGCGCGACGTTTTGAAGTCCGGACAAAAAGCCCAGCTAATTCACGACGACACCATTGAGGTCAG
>CBDULG010000390.1:0-2916 GCA_965367985.1 uncultured Rhodocyclaceae bacterium | reverse complement strand
GGTGCCCGACGACGTGTTTTTCGACCACCTCGCCAACCGGCGTTTTCCCGCCGGCAACTTCATTCGCGGCGCGCATGAGCTGGACTACCTGCAGGAACCCGACGTCTTCCACGACGTGTTCGGCCATGTGCCGATGTTGATGAATCCAATCATCGCCGACTACATCCAGGCGTATGGCGCCGGCGGCCTCCGGGCGCGCGATCTCGGCGTCTTGCCGAACCTGGCGCGCGTCTATTGGTACACGGTGGAGTTTGGCCTAATGCAGCAGAACGATGGCATTCGCATCTACGGCTCGGGAATTGCATCGTCCTACGTCGAGAGCATTTTCAGCCTCGACGACCCGTCGCCGAACCGCATCGGTTTCGACCTCGAACGCGTCATGCGCACGCGCTACCGGATCGACGATTTCCAGGAAACCTACTTCGTGCTCGACGACTTCGACGAGCTGCTCGAACTCGACCGTATCGACTTCGCACCCCTCTACCAGCGCGTCCTCGCGCAGCCCGAACTGCAACCGGGCGACATGCTGCCCACCGACCGGATTCTCCACCGCGGCACCGGCGCCTACCACGCGGCGAAACGCAAGGACGCTTCTTAGCGGCACGCGCCGCCCGAGAGGCTCCCGCGGCGGGCAAATCGCCCGCGGCACCGGCGCGCCGGGGTCTTGAACGGATGTCAGTCGCGTGAATCGTTGTCAATCGGTAGACGCATCTAACAGCAGCAGCATGCGCTGATTCGATGCCCGTCTACTGCCACATACCCCGCATCCGTGCCGCCAGATCCACCGCCTTCGCTTTCGATTCCGGCGTACCGATCATCCCGTCCGGCGGTTTGGGCCACGAGATCTGTTCGAACTGACCCAGCAAGGCGTTCGGGATGAAACGGGTTCGGTTGGCATAGACATGGCGGTCGCCTCCGCCCGCTTGGTGAGACACATAGAAGCGCTGCGGCACGACCAGGTCGAGATGGTCTTTCGCGCGTGTCATCGCCACATAGAGTAGGCGCCGTTCCTCTTCGATCTGCGTGGTGCTGCCCGTCGCGAGGTCGGACGGCAGACAACCGTCGACGACGTTGAGCAGGCTGACTGCAGCCCACTCCTGACCCTTGGCGGAGTGGATCGTCGACAGGATGAGATAGTCCTCGTCGAGCAGCGGCACACCGGACTCGTCACTCGTCGCGTCGGGCGGGTCAAGTGTCAGCGCGGTCAGGAAGCGCTCGTGGTTCGGGTAGGTCGCCGCGATACGCGCCAGTTGGTCGATGTCGGCGCGCCGGATCTCGGCATCTTCGAACAAGCGCTCCATCTCGCCGCTGTACCACCGGCATATCGCATCGAACGACGCCGGCCAGGCTGCCGTTGAACTGCTCACGGCCTCGATCAGGCCGGCAAACGCTGCCCAAGGGGGCCGCAGCGCCTCGGGCACGGGTTGTTCGGCGAGCAGTTCGCAACCGCGCGGCGCCTCCCGCAAATTGTCCAGAATTCGCCCTGCGGTTTTTGGGCCGATGCCGGCGAGGAGCTGGACGGCGCGAAAGCCCGACACCTTGTCACGCCGGTTCTGCGCAAAGCGCATCACCGCGAGCACGTCCTTGACATGCGCAGCCTCGAGAAACTTAAGCCCGCCGAACTTCACGAAGGGGATATTGCGCCGGGTCAGCTCGACCTCGAGCCGGGCGCTGTGATGCGCGGCGCGGAAAAGCACTGCCTGCGTCTTGAGACGAAGGCCTTCTTCGCGGCGCGCCAGAATGCTCTCGACGAGAAAGCCGGCCTGATCGGCATCATCACGCACCGACACCAGCCGGGGCGCCGACCCGCCGGCGCGCGCCGTCCACAAGTCCTTGGTAAAGCGCTCGGGCGCGAGGGCGATTACCGCGTTGGCCGCATCGAGAATCGCCGATGTCGAGCGGTAGTTCTGTTCGAGGGTGACGATGCGCGCGGGTGGCTCGAAGGCCTGCGGAAATTCAAGGATGTTGCGCACCGTCGCGCCGCGAAAGGCATAGATGCTCTGCGCATCGTCGCCAACCACCGTGAGGCCGCGCCCGTCCGGTTTGAGGCCAAGCAGGATGGCCGCTTGCAGGCGATTGGTGTCCTGGTACTCGTCGACCAGCACATGCGAGAACTGCGCCCCCATTTCCGCGGCGAGCGCCGGCTCGGCCATCATGTGGGACCAATACAGCAGCAGATCATCGTAGTCGAGCACCTGCTGTGCCTGCTTCGCTTCGACATAGCCTGCGAAAAGCGCCTTCAGTTCGTCTTCCCACTCCGCACACCACGGATACGACGACTGAAGCACGTCACCCAGCGGCGCCTGCGTGTTGATCGCCGCCGAATAGATGCCCAGACAGGTTGCCTTGAGCGGAAAGCGCTTGGCCATGTTCGAAAAGCCGCGCTCATGGCGCACCAGATTCATGAGATCGGCCGAATCTTCGCGGTCGTGAATTGTGAACGCCGGATCAAGCCCGATGCGTCCTGCGTAGTCGCGCAGCAGTCGAGCACCCACGCTGTGAAATGTCCCCGACCAAGGCAAGCTGACACCGGTCAGATGGCGATGCACTCGTGCGACCCGGGCGACGATGCGCTTCACCCGGCGCCCCATCTCATCCGCCGCCCGGCGAGAAAACGTGAGCAGCAAGATCCGGTCTGGATCGGCCCCCTCCACGATCAAATGCGCCACACGGTGGGCCAGCGTGTTGGTTTTCCCCGAGCCCGCCCCGGCAATCACGAGCAGCGGCGCATCGCGGGTGTCGGCAGTGGACTCGTCCCCGCCACCACACACCGCATCGCGCTGGGCCGGATTGAGCTGTTCGAGATACGTCGCCGCACCGTCGGTTCGATCGACGCTCATGCCCGCGCGGATTTGGCCGGAGCAACGGTGGCTCGGTCAGTCGACTTCGATTGCGGTTCGACCGTGCGCGTGTCCC
>CBDULG010000389.1:0-2926 GCA_965367985.1 uncultured Rhodocyclaceae bacterium | reverse complement strand
CTGATCGACGATCCCGAGGCCCTCGACGTCAAAACGCTCAAGCGCAAATGCGTCTCGCTGCATTGGGAGTTCATGTTCACGCGCTCGATGTTTCGCACGGCCGACATGTCGGCTCAGCACCGCCTGCTCGACGAAATTGCCGGCCTAGTCGACGCAGGACTCATCCGCACCACGGTCGGCGAGCATTTCGGCACCATCAACGCCGAAAATCTCAAGCGCGCGCATGCCATGCTCGAAAGCAACAAGGCGCGCGGCAAGATCGTTCTCGAAGGCTTTTGATTCGGCAGACCGCAATGACAATTCTGTGCATCGATCACGTCACCATCCGAACTGACCGGGCGACGGAAACCGTCCGGTTCTACGAAACATTCATCGGGCTCAAAACCGGACCGCGGCCGGATTTCGGCGTACCCGGCCATTGGCTCTACGCGGGTGACCGGCCGGTGGTGCATATCATCGGCGACGATGCCCGCAGTGACGCTCTGCCTGCGGGCTCGGGCCGGATCGACCACAGCGCTCTGCGTGGTAGTGACGCCGCCGCCGTGCGGGCCCGGCTACAGGCGCAAGGCCAAGCGGTTCGCGAGGGTGTCGTTCCGGGTTCGGGTGACGTCCAGCTATTTGTGACTGATCCCAATGGGATCAGGGTCGAACTGGTTTTTGCTGTCGATCCGGATTGAATTAGCGTCGATCGCGTTCTCCATAATGCATGTCGGGCGGGCGCTGCCAGCGCCGCCCGTACCGCGTTTCTGGGCCTCGGCCGGCGCTTCAAGTAAGCGCGTCTTCGGAGGTTCGCATGGCGCAGGAAGCCCGACGATCGTCGCCCCAAAATCGTTGGGCTTCACTGCGCAACACAACCGACCCGAGCGTGCTCAGCGCCAGTTTCGAGCGTGATCCGCATGCGTCTTCAGATACGCGCCAGGGCCGAAATGGGTGTCATAGAACCCGGTATCGAGTTGATGCGCCTGCAAATACATCATCGTGAATATCGACGGCACGGTCGCGGGGAAGCGCCCGAAGGTGTCATACACGTACTGCGCCATCGTGACGACGCAATCCCGGAACGCGTCGTCATGCGGTGCGGCGCGTCCGCGCACTGCGGCGTTCTCCTTGTACGGCCCCCCGGTGCCGGCGTTGAACGGACCGCCGGTGCCGAATTTACGCGCGATCACCGAATCGACGGCGGCACCCATGTCGGCAAAATGCGGCGGGCAATGTCCCTCGAACACACCCTCCAGCCCGGTGACGTTGGGCAAGGGCCAGCGATCGTCCACGTCGAAGCGGAAGCCGAGGCCGGGCACCGCCGGATCGCCGCTCGCGCCCAGCACGCTGAACGGGTTGATGCCCTCGTACATCCAGCCGCCGAGGCCCATCGCCTGCAGCATCAGCACGCCGTTCTGCAGCGAGGTCGCGGTTTCGACGGTGACTTCCTGCAAGCCCAGTTGATCGACGTAGGACAAGGGGTACGGGTTCTCGACGTCGACGATGTGCTTGAATTTGTCGATTCCGGGCACCGGCTGGCCGTTGATGTCATCGAAGATGCAAGCGCCGTTTTGCACCAGGTAGCAGAGGTTCAACACGCTGTGCTGCGCCAGATCCGCGACCGGGATGATCAGCGTGCTGCCGGGAACGTTGGCGCACCATTCGTTGTGCATCTCCATGTGCTGCGGCAGCGCGGGTGTATTCAAGCGGCCGTCGGCGAGTTTGACGATGCGTGCCTTGTGCTCGTCGAGATAGGCCGCGAGATCGGTTTCGCCGGTGGCGTTCTTCGCCGATGTCGACGCCATGTCGCGCGTCGACAGGAAGTACACGCCGTTATCGTCGGTAAAGAAGATGTCCGAGGTGTGAAAGCCTGCCGCCGACGGGAAAGTGCGCCCGCCCGCTGCCCCCGCGTAATTCGGAATCTTCGGTGCGTAGTGGCGGTTGTATGGGATCAGGTTGGCCCAGCCGGTGTTGCCGGCGACGGTGGTCAGCAGCAGCATCTGCTCGAGCTCCGAGAGCGATGCCGGCGCTTGCTTGGAGGTGTAAGCGAGCGGGCCATCGGGGATCGATGCGCCGAGCGCGAAGCGGCGCGAGCGCCGTCCATGGATGGCTTCGATCAAGGGAAACTTTGCGGCGGTGCGCAGCCCTTTCGGCGCGTTGGGCACGCGGTCGAGCAACACGTTGCCGTGGCGCTTTAAACGGGTCGCCGATGCGTTCAGCCCGACACCGCCGAGCATGGCGCCGGCGCCGAGCATGGATGCGCCGAGCAGTCTTCTTCGCGATATTTCAAACATGGTGATCTCCTTGTGATCGATGCGGACTTTCGCGCCGCGTACAAGGATGATGGTTGAATGACAGCTAAAGGCGTTAGACGCAAAATAGACAAAACCCGGTTAAACGTGCCACTCTTAAGTCATGCCAGCACCGTTCAGCTCACAGGAAGTGTCAGTCAGCCTGGTCGCGGTTCCCGAAGTGTCCGCGGCGGTTGTCTACGGCTTGTACGAGATTTTCGCCACCGTGGGGATGTGGGAGCTGTACACCGGCGAAAAGACAAACGTGGGCCGCATGGTGCCGCGCATCGTCGGATCATCAACGCGAATTTTCCGCACGGTGACCGGCGCGCCGATGGCGCCCGAGCACACGTTTGACGAAGCGCATCGCACCAATGTAGTGATCGTCGGCGACCTCGCGGTCGACCCGACGACCGATCCGCGCGGGAAATGGCGCGACGCGACGCGCTGGTTACGCGATCAACACGAAAAGGGCGCGATCGTCTGTTCGGTGTGCACCGGCTCACTCATGCTGGCGGAGGCCGGCTTGCTCGACGGCTTGGAGGCGACCACCCACTGGAGCGCGAACGGCATCTTCCGCGATTGCTACGCCGCGATTTCGCTGCGGCCCGAGCGCGTGATCGTGCCCGTCGGGCAGGGGCACCGCATCGTCACTG
>CBDULG010000388.1:0-2943 GCA_965367985.1 uncultured Rhodocyclaceae bacterium | reverse complement strand
AGAGGGCATCGTGATGACCGCCACCATCGCCTTCGGCATGGGCATCGACAAGCCCGACGTGCGCTTCGTCGCCCACCTCGACCTGCCGCGCAGCATCGAGAGCTACTATCAGGAAACCGGCCGCGCCGGCCGTGACGGCCTGCCCGCCGAAGCGTGGATGGCCTGGGGTGCCGCCGACGTGGTGCAGCAACGGCGCATGATCGACGATTCGGACGGCGGCGATAACTTCAAACGCCTCGCCGGCGCACGGCTCGACGCGCTGGTCGGCCTGGTCGAAGCCACCGACTGCCGGCGCTGCCATCTGCTGCAGTATTTCGGCGAAGCCGCCAAAGCCTGCGGCAACTGCGACAACTGCATCGATCCGCCGCAGACCTGGGACGCTGCCGATGCCGCGCGCATGGCGCTGTCCTGTGTCTACCGCACCGGCCAGCGCTATGGCGCCGGTTACCTCATCGAGGTGCTGCGCGGCGAACGCACCGAGAAGGTCGCGGCGCGCGGTCATGACAGCGTATCCACCTTCGGCATCGGCGCCGAGCATGACGACAAGCTGTGGCGCGCGGTCTTCCGCCAACTTGTTGCGCGTGGCCTGCTGGCAGTCGATCACGACCGCTTCGGCGCGCTCCAACTGACCGAAGCGGCGCGGCCACTGCTCAAGGGTGAACAGGGCTTCGAGATACGCAAACCGGCGCGCAAGAAAAAGAAACGCCTCAAGGCCGGCCGCGGCAGCATCGTACTCACCGGGCACGAGGCCGACCTGTTCGAGCGCCTGCGCGCCTGGCGCGCCGACACCGCGCGCGAGCGCAACGTGCCGGCCTATGTGATTTTTCATGATGCCACGCTGCAGGAAATCGCCGAGCGCAAGCCGCAGAGCCTTGACGCACTGGGCACCGTGTCGGGTATCGGCGACCGCAAGCTCGAAGCCTACGGACCGCAAATCCTCGGCGTGCTCAACGACTGAAGCGTCCGAACGCGTGCTTTACAGGCGGGAGCACTATGGCTGACTGGCTGGGCTGGCTGAGTTCGATAATCTTGCTGCTGACACTGACCGGACAAGTGGTCAAGCAGTGGCGCGACGATTCGGTGAAGGGCGTATCGCGCTGGCTTTTTTTCGGTCAGATTTCTGCCTCGATCGGATTCATCATCTACAGCATCCTGCTGGAAAATCTCGTATTCACGGTCACCAACAGCCTGATTCTCGCCACCGCCATCGCCGGAGAGATCGTGTACGTGCTTAAGAAGCGTCGCGCCACCGCGCAAAACGCCGCGTCCGGCGAATAGCGCCGGTCAAATCCGCGCGAATTCACCGCCGTTCGGTTGCGAGGTCGTCCTGGTGAGGTACGACCCACCGCTTCCCGGACATTGCAAGGGTGGCGTGTCGCGCCGATTGATGATACAAAACCTCGGACAATAGGATCCATACATCGAGTATTTGTATCAATGGAAAAACGGCACTCGCAGCGTGAGCAGGCACAAGCCCTCCTAAGGGAGCGGGGAATCCTGCGCCTGGTGGAGCTGCGCGAAGCCGGCGTGACCGCCGCGACGATGAGTCGCATGGAGCGGGCCGGAGAGGTCATCCGTCTGTCGCGGGGGGTCTATCAGCTGGCCGACGCCGAGCTGGACCCGAACCATAGCCTCGCGGAGGCCGCGAAGCGGGTACCAAAGGGGGTCGTCTGCCTCGTCTCAGCCCTGGCGTTTCACGGCCTGACGGACCACCTGCCCCCCAAGGTCTGGATGGCGATCGGGCCGAAGGATTGGGCACCGAAACGCGACGGCACACCGATTCGTATCGTCCGCTTCACCGACAGTCTGCTGAGAGAGGGGTTTGACACGCATGTGATCGAAGGGGTTGCGGTCAAAGTCTTTGGCGTCGCCAGAACCGTGGCGGATAGCTTCCGGCATCGCGGCAAGGTCGGTCTGTCGGTCGCAATCGAAGGGCTTCAGGAGGCCCTGCGGCAGCGCAAGGCAACCCCCGCGGAAATCGCCCGTCAAGCCGATAAGGGTGGGGTTTCGACGGTGATCAGGCCGTATCTCGAGGCGCTGACCGCCAATGCCTGAAGAGATCAGAAACATCGGCGCGTCCGTACGCGCCCGCCTGCAGAATCTTTCCCGAGAAACGGATCAGAGCTTTGAACTGATACTGACCCGCTACGCGCTCGAACGACTCCTCTACCGCCTCGGCACGTCTGCCTATGCGGAGCGGTTCGTGCTCAAGGGCGCGATGCTACTGACGAGTTGGTTCGAGGATCCCTACCGCGCCACGCGCGATCTCGACCTGCTGGGGTTCGGTGATCCAAGCCCGGACGCGATGGTCGCAGCGTTCAAGGAAATCCTCGCGGCAGACGCCGACGATGGCGTCAAGTTCGATTTGAACGCACTTCGTGTCGACCCGATCCGGGAGAAGCTCGAGTACGGCGGGCTACGGTTGCGTACGACAGCGTCGATCAGCGGCGCCCGTATCGCGGTGACGGTCGACGTCGCATTCGGAGACGCGCTGGAACCGGGCGCCGAGCTTATCGACTATCCGTCCATGCTGGACCTTCCGAAACCGCGCCTGCGGGCCTACGCCCGAGAAACGGTGATTGCAGAAAAGTTTCAGGCCATGGTTGCGCTGGGACGCGCGAACAGCCGAATGAAAGATTTCTACGACATCTGGCTCCTTAGCCAGTCGTTTCGTTTCGATGACGATCGGTTGGCTCGGGCAATTGCCGCCACGTTTGAACGACGTGGGACACCGATTCCAGCAGAGATTCCTGATTCTCTCACCCAAGCTTTTGCTGAAGATGAGCAGAAGCGAGGCCAGTGGAGCGCCTTTCTGGATAACGTGGCGCTCGACCCCGGTAGCCTCGCCCATGTGATAGCAACTATTGCTGGATTCGTCGTGCCTCACGCAATTGCCGCGGCGAAGCTTGACAGGAACCGCTGATGGTTGTGCGCGAGCTTCCA
>CBDULG010000387.1:0-2958 GCA_965367985.1 uncultured Rhodocyclaceae bacterium | reverse complement strand
GAGATTGACAAGCGGTTCATCGAAAAACAGCAGCTCGCAATCCTTTACCAGAGCGCGCGCCATCGCACAGCGCTGTTGCTGACCGCCCGAGAGCTCGCCGGGCAGGCGCTCCAGGAAGCGTTCGATGTGCATCATCTCGGCGACTTCCCGCACGCGGCGGTCGATTTCCGCCTTATCGGTGCCCGCCAATTTCAGCGGCGACGCGATGTTGTCGAATACGTTGAGGGACGGGTAGTTGATGAACTGCTGATACACCATGGCAATCTGGCGTTTCTGCACCGAGACGCCCGTGACGTCCTGACCGTTATGAAAGATACGGCCGCTGCTGGGTTTATCCAATCCAGCCATGAGCCGCATGAGCGTCGTCTTGCCCGCTCTGGTCTGGCCGACCAGCACGGTCAGCCCCGGCTCGAGTTCGATGCTGGTCGGGTATATGTGAGTTTCTGGGCCTACGTTCTTTTTGATGTTTTTCAGGCTGAGTGTCATTTCCCCCTCACCTCCTCCGCAGCGCCGGAGCCTCGCGGCGCGGTGGCGTTCGACTCATTTGCCATGAGCGGCCACATGGACGTCGACGCCGGCGCGCTCGAGCGCCGAGGCGAAAGGCTCCGGGGGATCGACCTCGGTAAACAACGCATCAATTTGCGACAGGTGGCCGAGGCGCACCATGGCGTGGCGCCCGAACTTGCTGCTATCGCTGACCAACAGCACCTTCGAGGAATGCTCGATGATCGTCTGCGCCACGCGTACTTCCTGGTAATCGAAATCCAGCAGCGCGCCGGAGGGGTCGATTGCGCTGATGCCGATCACGGCGAAATCGAGCTGAAACTGTTTGATCAAGTCGATCGTCGCCTCGCCGACGATCCCGCGATCCCGGCTGCGCACGATGCCGCCGGCAACGATCACCTCGATTGCCGGATTGGCGCTCAGGATGGTCGCCACATTCAGGTTGTTGGTCACCACGCGCAATCCGTCGTGCCGGGCAAGCGCGCGCGCCACCGCCTCGGTGGTCGTACCGATGTTGATGAACACGGATGAACTGGGGGGAATGTGTGCGGCCACTTGAGCAGCGATGCGTTCCTTGGCATCACGCTTCTGGCGCTGGCGGGTTTCGTACGCGATGTTCTCGACACTGGACGGTGTCGCATTTCCGGCATTCACGATCTGTCGTCTCCTTCGTGATCAGGTGACGCTACTCGTCGAGTAAAAATGGCCGTTGCACGCCCAACCGCGATAGCAATGACGGACCGGGCGTTGTTGCGCGCGAGTTGTGCATCCGTCCCGGGCCGCGTGTCACTCATCCCGCGACATCGCGTCCCGCGGGATGTCAGTCAGCGTTTGCCGTTACGAACTGCGGAATGCCAAGGTGAAATCGTCGCAAGTACAGGCTATCAGCGGTGGCGATGGGTGTAAACGACCTTTGGAGCAGGTGACGCTCGCCAAGGCGGCCGATCAATCGTCGCTGCCCGACGGGCTGCGGACGAAAAATTCCCACGCCAAACGATTCATCGAGTCCGGCCACGATCAGCCCGACAACCGGGCGTTCGCTTCGAGCTGCTGATCGCGCACAGCTTCATACCGCCGTCCCTGCCCGGCGGATCCTTCTGGCCTGCATTACCGACCACACGCTGTTCATCGCCAGGGCGAGCGCAATCAGCAGCATGCCCGTCAGTTCCGGGCCGCTTGGCCGTTCGCCGAGTTCGATCCAGCCGCCCAGCACGCCGACGATCGGCACGCCGAGCGCCGACAACCCGGCGACGCCGGTCGACAGGTGCTGCAGGATGAACAGCCACAGCCACCACGCCAGCGCGGTTGCGGCGAGCGCATTGTAGGCGAGCGCCGCAAAAAAATAGGGCGTCGGATCGATCGGCTGCGAGGATGGGTGCAGGTAGGCGACGATGCACAGTGCGCTCGCACCGATCAGCATCTGCCATGCGGTGAGTGACAGCAGATCGACCGCGTGGCGCGCACGCAGGCGCTTGGCGAGGATGGTTGCCAGCGCCCAGGTCATGCCGGCGCCGAGCGCCAGCACGCTGCTGGTCACGCTGCCTTGCGCCCGCCAGGGTTCGAGAATCAGCAGCAGACCGCACGCTGCCAACGCGATAACGGCCCACTGCCGTCCACGTACGCGTTCCCCCAGCACGATGGCCGCCATCGGGAACAGCCAGAACGGCATGGCATAAACCAGCACGGCCGTTTTCCCGGCGCCACCGGAGACCAGTGCCCACTGGATCAGCGCGGTGAAAACGCCCGTCTGAACGAGTCCGAGCAGTGCCACCTCGCGTATCGCGGGCATCGACAACGGCCGGCGCTTGAGCAGGACCACGATTAACAGTGCAATCGCGCCCAACAGCGTGCGGTAAGCGGAGAAGTCGAACGGGTCCGCGTAGCGCAACACCTCCTTCATGACGACCCAGTTGTAGCCCCACACCAGAGACAGCAATACCAGCGCGGCCACCGCGAGGTATGCCGGATTTGCAGAACGCATGGATCTCTCCGAATGGGTCGAGCAACTCAGAAACGGGCGGCATCGGGCGAGCCGGCCGCGCACGCGAACTCAGGCCTTCATTACCGAAGCAGCTGGAACGCCGCGACGCAATGCCGCTGCACGCGTCAATCATCATGGTGAATCTGTTGCACCGCGACAATACGGCATTGTTGATGTTGGTTATCACCGCGTGCGGCTGGCGGGCGGTCAATGCTCTCATAAACTTGCGTCACATTTGAAGAAGCGTCCGGAGAGGCGCACCAGAACATAGAGGAAGGAGACAAAAATGTCCGAGCACGCAGCAAACTTGGTTCACCCGGTCGATGAACGACTGCCCTCGGGCAAGCTGTTCACGCTCGGCCTGCAGCACGTTCTGGTGATGTACGCGGGCGCGGTTGCGGTTCCGCTGATCATCGGCCGCGCGCTCGAACTCACGCCCGAACAGGTCGCCATGCTGATATCGGCCGACCTGT
>CBDULG010000386.1:0-2969 GCA_965367985.1 uncultured Rhodocyclaceae bacterium | reverse complement strand
CCGCCGCTCTCGAGCCAGCGCTCGATCTGCGGCAAGCGGTCGATGCCCCAGAAGGGCTCGCCATCGATGATCACGAAGGGGGAACCAAACACGCCCGTTTCGATCGCCGCCTCGCAGGCGTGCTTGAGCCGTGCCTTGACGGCGTCCTCGCCGAGCGCGGTTTCGAGCGCGGCCGCATCGACACCGAGGCCTTTGGCGACCTCGATCACCGCCTGTGGCGCGGATATATCGGTGCCATCGACGAAATAGGCGCGGTACGCGGCCTGGGCGAAACGACGCCCGAGCGCCGCATCCTGATCGCTCAGCCAGTAGAAGGCACGCGCCGCCGCCTGGGTGGCGATGGGAAAATTCGCCGGCAAGGAAAACGGCACCGCATGAAAGCGCGCCGAACGCGGCATGTCGCGCGCGGCGTACTCGCCCTTGAGCGGCAGCATCGGCAGCGGTGCGCCACCGGTCACCTTGAAGATCGCACCGAGCAGCACCGCATGCCAGCGCACCTCGCGGCCGTGGCGTGCCGCCAGCGCGTCGATCTTCTCGCTCATCAGATAGCCGTACGCCGAGGAAAAATCGAAGTAGAAGTCGATCGGTGCAGCCATTTCGGTCTCCTTATAAATGTTTCATGGTGGCCACTTTCAGGCCCGATACGATGAATGCGAGGCCGGCGCCGACGTTCAGCCAGCGCACGATGTGTGGGCGCGCTTGCAGGGTGCGTTGCAAGCGCGCTGCCATCGCCCCCATGATCGACAGCAGCAGCATGGTGATCGCCGCGTAGATGAGCCCCAGCAGCAGAATCTGCACGCCCACATCGCCCAGCCCCGGGCGCGTGAACTGCGGCAGAAACGCGAGCATGAATACCGCCACCTTGGGATTGAGCAGGTTGGTCAGCATGCTGCTGAATGCGATGCGCCACAGCGGCAATGCCGCCGCGCCATGCAGCGGAATCAACCCACGGCGGCGGATGGCCTGAATCCCCATCCACACCAAATACACCGCGCCAATCGCACGCAGCGCGAAAAACAGCGTCTCCGAGGCCGCCACCAAAGCCGACAGGCCCGCCGCCACCAACACCGTGGTGACGACGATGCCGAGCGAGCACCCGGCCGCCGCGGCGACACCCGCCACACGCCCCTGGCCGATCGCGCGCCCCAACAGCAATACGCTGTCGGGGCCGGGGGCAAGCGCGAACAGCGCCGCGGCCGGAACAAAGAGGATGAGTTGCTGCGCATCGAGCATTGGGGTCGCCGGGTATCAGCCCGCTTTCGGCCAAAGGATCATCTGCGTGCAGCGGAACAGGGCGATGCTGCGCCCGTCCGCGCCATGCACTTCCGCGTCCCAAACCTGCGTGGTCTTGCCGGTATGCACCGCGCTGGCCGTGCACTCCAGCGCGCCCTCGGTCTGCGTACCGAGGAAGTTGCACGTGAGCTCGATGGTGGTGAAGTTCTTCGCGCCCACGGGCCGGTGCGCGATGGTCGCGAAGCCCGCCGCTGTATCGGCCAGCGCGACCACCGAGGCGGCGTGCAGGAAGCCGTTGGGCGCGAGCATCTCCGGGCGAATCGTGAAGCGCGCCCGCAGTTGGCCGGGTTCGAGTCCGATCACCGTGAAACCGTACCAGCCGGGCAGGCTACCGGGCACGCGTGCATTGAGTTGCTCGATCGAGGCCTCGGGATTGAGGGTGTGCGCTCGCATGGCGTGCCCGATCAGTCCGCGAGCGCGCGGCCAATGACCAGCCGCTGGATGTCGGAGGCGCCTTCATAGATCTGGCACACGCGCACATCGCGATAGATGCGCTCGACCGGAAAATCGGTCACATAGCCATAGCCGCCGTGTACCTGGATCGCATCGGAGCACACTTTTTCGGCCATTTCCGAGGCGAACAGCTTGGCCATCGACGCCTCCTTGAGGCAGGGCAGACCGGCATCCTTGAGACTGGCCGCGTGCCAGACCAGTTGGCGCGCCGCTTCGACCTGGGTGGCCATGTCGGCGAGGCGAAAATTCACCGCCTGATGTTCGAAAATCGGCTTGCCGAAGGTCTCGCGTTCCTGCGCGTATTTCACCGCCGCGTCGAGTGCGGCGCGTGCCATGCCGACCGACTGGGCGGCGATGCCGATGCGGCCCGCTTCGAGATTGGACAAGGCGATGCGGTAGCCCTCGCCCTCGGCGCCGAGCAAGGCGTCGGCGCCGACGCGGCAGTTCTCAAGCAGAATCTGCGCGGTATCGGGGGCTTTCTGACCAAGTTTTTCCTCGATGCGCCCGACCACCCAGCCCGGCGCGTCGGCGGGGACGATGAAGCAGGAGATACCTTTCTTGCCTGCCGACTTGTCGGTGACGGCGAAGACGATTCCGACATCGGCCTCGCGCCCCGTGGTGATGAACTGCTTGACGCCGTTGAGTACCCAGCCGTCGCCGTCCTTGACGGCCGTGGTCTTGATCGCCCCGGCGTCCGAGCCGACATGCGGCTCGGTGAGGCAGAAGCAACCGAGCATTTCGCCGCGCGCCAGCGGCTTGAGCCACTTTTCCTTTTGCGCATCGTTGCCGTAGCGATTGGGGATACCGCAGGCGAGCGAGTTCTGCACGCTGACGATGGTCGAGGTGGCACCGTCGCCGGCGGCAATTTCCTCGATCGCCAGCACCAGGCTCATGTAGTCCATGCCGGCGCCGCCCCACTCTTCGGGCACCACCATGCCGAGCGCGCCCAACTCGGCCAGCCCCTTGAGCGCCTCGCGCGGGAAGGTGTGCTCGCGATCCCACTGTTCGGCATACGGTGCGAGCTGCTCCTGCGCGAAGCTGCGCAGGGTGTCGCGAATCATTTCGTGTTCTGGCGTCAGGATCATTCCCGGCCTCCTACAATCATTGGGGTCACCAGGGCAATGCCTTGCCCTGATAGTCGAAAAACCGGCCGCTGTCCTCAGCGTTCAGTTTGGCGATGACGCGGCGCCTTCCGGCGACCGAATCCTCGGGACTGAGGTCTG
>CBDULG010000385.1:0-2977 GCA_965367985.1 uncultured Rhodocyclaceae bacterium | reverse complement strand
CCAGCGCGAGGAACGTTGCGAAAGCGCGTTGCATGAAAGCCGTTGGGTGGCGCAGGTTGAGGCGGCGCACGCCGCGCAGCTCGCGGATCAATTCGGCCGGCCCGACGACAAAACCGAGGCGCAATCCTGGCGCCAGGCTCTTCGACAGGCTGCCCACGTAGATCACGCGATCGCTCCTGTCGAGGCTCTTGAGCGTTGGCAGCGCTTCACCCTCGAAGGGGTTCTCGCTGTCATAGTCATCTTCGATGATGACGAAATCGGCGTCCTCCGCGGCCTTGAGCAGCGCGTGGCGCCGCTCGATTGGCATGGTGACCGTCGTCGGGCACTGGTGGCTGGGTGTCACGTATACGTAGTCGCATCGTTCCAGCGCGTCGGTGATCTGCAAGCCCTCGTCGTCGATGCTCAGACCGATCATGCGATCACTGCGGCTGCTGAAAATATTGCGCGCATCGGGATAGCCCGGGTCTTCCATGCCGACAGGCGTATCGGCGCTGACCAGCAGGTCGGCCAGCAAATAGAGCGCCTGCTGCGTGCCGACTGTAACGACGATTTCCTCGTCGCTCGCCCATACGCCGCGCCGTGGCAGCATGCGCGTGCGGATTTGTGTGACCAGCGACTCGTCATCACGCAGGATCATGTCCTGCGCCCACTCGTACATGTCGAGTACGCTGAGTGCCTTCATGCAGCATTCACGCCAGTCGGCGATCGGGAATAGTTGCGGGTCGAATTGCCCATACAGAAACGGATAAGGGTAGCGCTGCCACTGCGGATGCTTGGAGATGTTGCGCTGTTGCGAGGGCCGGAAGCGAAAACGGCGCATCCAATAGGGCGGCTTGCGCAAAGTACTGCCATGCGTCAGGGTTTGCTGGTCGACCCGGCCATGCAGCATGTCTGCATTGATGAAATATCCCTTGCGCTCACGCGAGACGAGATAACCCTCGTCGACCAGTTGCTGGTACGCAATCACCACCGTGTTGCGCGCCACGCCGAGGTGAGCGGCCATCTCGCGGCTCGATGGAATCGGCGAGTCGACGGGCAGGAGCCCATCGAGAATCGTCGAAACCATCATCTGCCGAATCTGCCCTTGCAGGCTGTGGCCTGAATCGGCCCAGCGCTCAAAGAACTGGCTCCACATGCTGGCATTCTGTTTGACGGAACTCATTCGGATTCCTGTAAACAGCGTGGCGAAAGGCGGCACCATTGGGTATCCACGAATGGATTGGTGCGTTCGGTGGTGCGGTTCCTCCCGAGGCAACGCCTCTATGTCATTGCGCCGTGATTGAATATGGCGCGCGTTGCGTCAGGCCCCGAAGCCGCGGCTGATCATCACCACCGTAAACATATAGATGCACACGAAAGCGGCTTCGCTCGACATCAGCGCAATCGGCTTCCAACCCAGTTCGGCAAGCTTTTCCAGCGAAGTCTTGACCCCCAGCGCGGCGATCGAAATTACCAGGCACCAGCGAGACAGCGTCGAAGCGGCTTCGACCACCGGCGCCGGAATCCAGCCCAGACTGTTGATTGCGGCGAGCACGGCGAAGACCACCAGAAACAGTGGCAGCAACGGTGGTTTGCCCGCAGAGCCCTCGGTCACCGCGGCGCGTTGCTTGGCAAACGACAGGGCGAATATCACCACCACCGGCATCAGCATGGCGACGCGGAACATTTTCGAGAGCGTTGCCGAATCGCCGACTTCAGGCGAAATGATCAGGCCGGCGCCGACCACTTGCGCCACATCGTGGATCGAACCGCCAAGGAATAGGCCGGCCTCTGCCGTGGACATGCCAGCGGCCTTGACGATGAGCGGATAAAGCACCATTGCCACGGTAGAGAAGATGGCGATGCCGATCGCGGTGACCAGCGTGTAACGCTCGTTGTCGCGCGTCGGCGGCAAGGTCGACGAGATCGCCAGCGTTGCGGATATACCGCAAATGCCGGTGCCGCCGCCCGACAGAAGCCCAAGCGTTTTCGGCAGCTTGAGAATGCGCGCCATGACATAACCGAAGCCAATGGTCAGGGCGACCGAGCCAACCAACGCAAACACGCCGATCAGACCGAGGTCGGCGACGTCGCTGGCGACGATGCGCACGCCCAGCAGGGCGACCCCGAAACGCACCAGCTTCTTCGCCGACGCTTCGATGCCGGGAATGCATTTGTCGTTCTCGGAGAGAAAGTGGAATGCGATGCCAAGGAGCAGCGCATAGAGAAACTGTGGGCCGCCGTAGTGTTCGGAGACGAAAGTCGCCGCGACGGCGATCACCGCACACAGCATGAAGCCGGGCAGCAGTTTGCGGACGCCCGCGAACATCGCCATCGGCCCTGTCATTGTTTGAGTAGTCATGGTGTCGGTGTCCCGGTCTCAATGGAGAAGCCGCGCGGCGACGGGGCGGAGGGTCGCCCCGCCGCCGTCTGCGCGTCGATTACTTTTTCGAAGCCCGATAGCCCCCGCCTTGGGCGGGGGCGTTCGCCGGACTCAGACGTAATCCTTGTACTTGTCGAGGTGACGCACGGGCTTTGCCAGCGCATCGCGGCGGAACGGATCGCCCAGCTCGCGGGTGCACATGATCTCGAGGATGGTCGTCTTGCCCTCGTTCATCTGCATGTCGATCGCCTTCTTGAGCGCCGGGCCGACATCTTCGAGCTTGTCGACGGTGATCCCTTCGGCCCCCATCGCGCGGCCGATCTCGGCAAAGGACTGGTTGTCCAGCTCACCGGCCACGAAGCGACGGTTGTAGAAGTCCACCTGGTTCTTCTTCTCCGCACCCCACTGACGGTTGTGGAACACCACCGCGGTGACCGGAATGTTGTGACGCACGCAGGTCATCGTCTCCATCAGGCTCATGCCCCAGGCGCCGTCACCGGCGTAGGAGATGGCCGGACGATCGGGTGCCGCCACCTTCGCCCCGATGATCGTCGGGAAAGCGTAGCCGCAGTTACCGAAACTCATCGCCGCGAAGAAGCTGCGCGGCTCCTCGAA
>CBDULG010000384.1:0-2984 GCA_965367985.1 uncultured Rhodocyclaceae bacterium | reverse complement strand
TCGATTTCCAGTGTTTCAAACATGCCGTTTTCCTTACCTTAGTTGCCCGCGCGGCTACGCACCAATTCGGCCATGGCGGCGCTGTCCGCATCGCCACGCGCTTCAAGCGCCGCGATCACGCTCGCTTTGTTGGCGGCAGGCTGGTTCTGGCTGGCTTTCCATTTGCCCTCCAGACGGATGATTTCGATTTCGAGTCCGACCACTGCGCCGATCAGTTTCGCGGTGAATTCCGCCGGCGCATCGGCCACCGCCCAAGGCGTCGGCTGGCCCGCTTCCTGAGACGTGGTGAGCGCCTCGACATGACGCGCCAGCCAGGCGGCATCATCGATCGTCCGCAAGCGGCCGTGCGCATGCACGACGGCATAATTCCAGGTCGGCACGACGCGCCCGGTCTGCGCTTTGGTGGCGTAGTTCGACGGACTGATGTAGAGATCCGGCCCCTGAAACACAACCAACGCATCGACCCCGCCCGCCACATCTTGCAAGAGCGGGTTGGCGCGCGCCACGTGACCATTCAGGCAGCCATGCGCGGTCGGCCCATCCACCAGCAACATGGGCAGGTGATTGGCCGTCAGCCCCTGAGCGCCATGCGTCACCAAGGTCGCGAACGGCCGCGCACGCATCAGCGCATGCATCGTGGCGATGTCCGTTTCAGCGAAGTGGGCGGGCATGAACATGGCCGGTTTACATCCGGAAGAGTCCGAACTTGGTCGGCGCAATCGGCGCATTGAGCGTGGCCGACAGCGACAGACCCAACATGCGCCGCGTCTGCGCCGGATCGACCACGCCGTCGTCCCACAGGCGCGCGGTGGCGAAATACGGGTGGCCCTGGACTTCGTACTGTTCTCGGATCGGCGCCTTGAAGGCTTCCTCGTCCTCGGCGCTCCACGTGCCGCCTTTGGCTTCGATGCCGTCGCGACGCACCGTGGATAGCACGCTGGCCGCCTGCTCGCCGCCCATCACCGAGATACGGCTGTTGGGCCACATCCACAGGAAGCGCGGGCTGTACGCACGGCCGCACATGCCGTAGTTGCCGGCGCCGAAGCTGCCGCCGATGAGCACGGTGATCTTGGGCACCTGGGCGGTGGCCACGGCAGTCACCATCTTGGCGCCGTCCTTGGCGATGCCGCCGTTCTCGTATTTGCGCCCGACCATGAAACCGGTGATGTTCTGCAGGAAGAGCAGCGGAACGCCGCGCTGCGCGCACAGCTCGATGAAGTGGGCGCCCTTCTGCGCCGACTCGCCGAACAGGATGCCGTTGTTGGCGACGATGCCGACCGGATAGCCGTGCAATTGCGCGAAGCCCGTGACCAGCGTGCTGCCGTAGCGCGCCTTGAATTCGTCGAAGCGCGAGCCGTCCACCACGCGCGCAATGATCTCGCGCACATCATAGGGCTTGCGCGTGTCGGTCGGCAGAATGCCGTAGATCTCGCTCGGGTCGTAGATCGGCGCTTCGCCCTCGCCCAGCGCGAGGCTCACCGGCTTGACGCGATTGAAGTTGCCGACGATGCGCCGCGCGATGTTGAGCGCATGGCTGTCGCTCTCGGCGAGGTGATCGGCCACGCCGGACACGCGCGTGTGCACGTCGCCGCCGCCGAGGTCCTCGGCACTGACCACTTCGCCGGTGGCCGCCTTCACCAGGGGCGGACCGCCGAGAAAAATGGTGCCCTGATTCTTGACGATGATGGTCTCGTCGCTCATCGCCGGCACATAAGCGCCACCCGCAGTGCACGAGCCCATCACCACCGCGATCTGCGGGATGCCCTTGGCCGACATGTTGGCCTGGTTGAAGAAGATGCGGCCGAAGTGATCGCGATCGGGAAAGACCTCGTCCTGCTTGGGCAGAAAGGCGCCGCCTGAATCGACCAGATAGAGGCACGGCAGATGGTTCTGCTCGGCGATCTCCTGCGCGCGCAGGTGCTTCTTGACGGTCATCGGGTAGTAGGTGCCACCCTTCACAGTGGCGTCGTTGGCGACGATCATGCATTCGTTGCCACGCACCCGGCCGATGCCGGTGATCACGCCCGCCGAGGGTGCATCGTCGTCATACATGCCGAGCGCGGCGAGCTGGCCCACTTCAAGGAATGGTGTGCCCGGATCGAGCAGATGATTGACGCGCTCGCGCGGCAGCAGCTTGCCGCGCCCGACATGTTTGGCGCGTGCGCTCTCGCCACCCCCGAGCGCCACTTTGGCCGCGGTGTCGCGCAGATCCGCCACCAGCGCCTGCATGGCGTCGGCATTGGCACGGAACTCGTCCGAGCGCGTGTTGATTTTCGATTTGATGGTGCTCATATGCGCGTTGTCCTCTCGCCTCGGAGTTGTCAGAGTTGTTTTTCGTCGCGGATGCGTGGGCTCGACGCCGGCGCCTGATACGCGTCCATCGCGCGCAGCAAGCCGTCGACGGTGTCAGCGGTCAGCAGCAGACCGGCGTTTTCGGGTTTCATGAAGGCTTCTTCGACGCTGGTCGACATCATGTGTACCAGCGGCGCGTAATAGCCGGCCACATTGAGCAGGCCGATCGGTTTGCGGTGAAAGCCGAGTTGCGCCCAGGTGAGCATTTCGAACAGCTCCTCGAGCGTGCCCAGTCCGCCGGGCAACGCGATGAAGCCGTCGGCCAGCGCGGCCATGCGCGCCTTGCGGGTGTGCATCGAATCGACCACCTCGAGACGCGTCAGGCCAGCATGGCCGACTTCCCACTCCATCAACGCCTGAGGAATCACGCCGATTGCGGTGCCGCCTGCGGCCAGGCAGGCATCGGCGACGATGCCCATCAAGCCCACCTTGCCACCGCCAAAGACCAGCTCGATGTCGCGCGCGGCGAGCGTTCGGCCAAGCAATTGGGCGGCGTCGGCGTAGGCGCCATTCCGCCCCGCGCGCGAGCCGCAGAACACGCACAAGCGCTTGAGGCTCATGCTGGCCGTCTCAAAAACCGCCGCTCTCGAGCCAGCGCTCGATCTGCGGCAAGCGGTCGATGCCCCAGAAGG
>CBDULG010000383.1:0-2997 GCA_965367985.1 uncultured Rhodocyclaceae bacterium | reverse complement strand
ACATTGGGCGGGCAACAACGAGATGTGGCAACAATGCGAGTTCATGCGCCTGCATCGCGAGCGGCCGCAGGTCGGTACGTTCGAAGGCAACCGCGTCATTGTCATCCGCCAGGTCCTTGATGCGCGGCACACAGCGAGCGACGCCGGTGAACACTTCGGTATAGACGTCGTGGGTCTGGCCTCGGGCGCCGCCGATGGCGGTGGTCGCGACATGCTGTTTGATCGACTGCACGAAGCGGCTTATCGAATGGGCGCGACAGTCGGCCGGCAGGTGCAGCTGCAGATCAGCGCCGGTATCGCGCACCATGTCCTGCCGTTTGCGGTAGACGCGCTGCATGGCGGCGATGGTTTCCGTGGGGCTCATGTCGCCATTCTGATTGGCGCGAACGATGCGTTCGACCTCCCCCAGCCAGGCCTTGGTAGCGTGGCCGCGTTCGCCGCGCAATTCGCCGCTGTCGAGCGCCTGCTGCCGCAGGGTCTCGAACTGCTTGAAGATGGCGTCGGCATCGAGATCGCCGTCGTCGCGCGTTGTGCCGGCATTGTCGTCCACTTGTGCCCGCGCATTTTCCGCGACCGGCGCCGGCTCGACCGCGGAGGCCGCGTTCCGGCAACGCACGGCATAGTCGTAGACTTTATGCAGGAACGCTTGCTGATCCTGGTATTTGACGATCTCCGCCTCGACCCGCGGGTCGCTGCTACCGGTTCTCAATTTGGCCTGCAGGTAGGCGATCCGGTCTTCCGTGAAGCCGCCCCAGGCATTGGCCTCATTGTCGCGTACTTGGGCGATGGCGGAATCCAGCTCGCGATGCATTTGCTGGAGCTGCGCCAAAAAGCTCTGGAAAGAGGCGTCGGAGGTATTGGCGACGTGCTGCGCGAGGGCCGTCTCGACCTCGTCACTGCGCTGGGCGCAGGCCAGTTCATACCAGTGGGTCAGCATCGCCACCGCTTGGCCGTAGTCGAGTGTCGCGGGTGTGCCAGACGCGGCGTAAGCCGCGTTGTGGGCGGGAGGCTGGCTGCGCAGGGCGTCGGCGTTCCCGGCGATCCAGGCGAGCGCGTCACGCATCGCCGGATCTGCTTCGTTGTTGGCCGCCATGGCGACCGAGATCTTGAAGCCCGCGTATTGGGTATCGGTCAGATCGGCGAAATAGTCGTACAACTGCTGGTGGCCGGCGTCGCCGCCCACCGAAGCGGCCGAGCGGGCCGCATTGACGTGCTGGAGGTGCAGGGCGCCCATGTGCAGTAGCTTGCCCAGCCCACCGAGAAGTCCGTTTGCCATGATCCACCCCCTCGCGCGACGGCGCGGAAAAGACGGTGATGATTCAGGCTATGACAGGGATTCGCGCGAGACAATGCAACAGTGCACTTTGTGGCGGGCGCCGCTAGCGCGTAATGGGCGATGTAGTCCGGGTTCTCGACGTAAATTCGCTCGATCGCATAGTCGCCGGGACCGCCGATATGCGGCGAAATCTTGAAGCCGACGCGAGCAACGCGCAGCAGTCGTGCAGAATCACGAGCTGCCGCAAATATGGTGCGTTTCTGCCAGTTCGTTGATCTGGCGCACACCGAAGACCAGCGCGATCGTTTGAAAGGCGCTTAGGTTTAAGGGGCTTGAGTCACACTCTCCTCGTTCGCGTGTCACGCGTTCCGGTGTCAGTTCGCGTTCTGGTATGTCAACGCTCGACCTTAATGGAAAGCTTGCCATAAGGGTCGACCGGCGCTGGGTTCTTCGGCTGATCCTCCACGACGTGCCGCGCAGGGCTGCAGCGGTTGAAGCGGCATAAACTTCAGTTGACCGCGAGTCCCAGTTCAGCCGTTCGCTATACGACTGACGAGCGCCTTGGTGAACGCCGCTGTGGTCGCGCTGCCACCCAGATCGCCCGTCTGCACCTTATCGACGTTCAGCGTGGCGTCGAGTGCGCGGCGCAGGCGATCGGCCATCTCGGTGAGCTTGACGTGGTCCAGCATCATCGCCGCGGCCAGCAGCAGGGCCGTGGGGTTGGCGATCCCCTTGCCTGCAATGTCGGGGGCTGACCCGTGCACCGCCTCGAATATCGCTGCGTCGGCGCCGATGTTTGCGCCCGGCGCCATGCCCAGCCCGCCGACGAGGCCCGCGACCAGGTCGGAGAGAATGTCGCCGAACAGGTTGGTCGTGACCAGCACGTCGAATTGCCACGGGTTGAGCACCAGCTTCATTGCGCAGGCGTCGATGATGACGGTTTCGAGTTCGAACTTGCCTTTGTACTTGCGCTCGTAAAGCTCCAGGCCCGCCTCCAGAAAGATGCCGGTCAGCGCCTTCATGATGTTGGCCTTGTGCACGAGCGTGACTTTCTTGCGACCGGCGGCCACCGCGTGCTCAAACGCGAACTCGAGCAAGCGCCGGCTGCCCGAGCGCGTGTTGATGCCAGTGCCCATGGCCACAGCGTGCGGGTCGTCGTCGATCTGAACGAAGTGTTCGTAGCCGATGTAGAGACCTTCGAGGTTCTCGCGGACCACGACGAGGTCGATCTTGTCGAAACGGCCGCCAGGGACGATGGTGAGCGCCGGGCGCAGGTTGGCGTAGAGCTTGAATTCCTCGCGCAGGCGGACGTTCGATGAGCGATAGCCGCCACCGGATGGTGTTTCGAGGGGGCCCTTGAGCGCCAACCTTGTGCGGCGAATGCTGTCGAGGGTCGCTTGCGGCAGGGGATCACCGGCGGCCTCGACACCGCCCAGACCGGCAATCTGCCGGTCCCATACGAAAGGCGCTTTGAGCGCGTCCAGCGCGGCGAGCGTGGCATCGACAATCTCGGGACCGATGCCGTCACCGGGGATCAGTGTGGCTGGGATTTGATCTGACATAAAGGTGGTCTCGCTTGATAATGGGGCCGCTTCAGAAGGCGGTACAGTCGTACGTTAGCGCAAAAGCAAATTCAACACGCCGGGGTGGCGCCCAGAATCGACGCAAACGCGGCATTTGGCCTGCGACGCCGGGGAGGTCGGGCAATTGAGTGAAGTGGC
>CBDULG010000382.1:0-2998 GCA_965367985.1 uncultured Rhodocyclaceae bacterium | reverse complement strand
GCACCGCCGAGCAGTTCGTTCTTGCCGCGCTCGTCCACTTCGCCGATGAATTCGATGAGCGGATGCTTGAGCGACGGTTCGATTCGGGCGGTGAAATAATCGCGGTCGACCGCGTCCACTTTGGCCGCCATCTTGAGCGGCAACCCCGTCTTCAGGGCGATCTCGATGGCCCGCTCGGGCCCCTTCTCCGGCGACATGCGGCCGAGGAACGCCAGGTAGTCGCCGGCCTTGGGCTGGAAGGTGTAGCACTCGGCGGGGATGCCGTTGTGCACGGTGCCGGCCCAGCGCGCCATGGGCAAGGGCGTACGCTGGTGGTTCGAAATGGAAATCACCGGCATGTCGCGGAACTCGCTATACAGCGGCTGCAGATCCGCCAGATCGAGCCGGCCGTGCAGTGTGGTGATCTGTGGCACCTCCATCCTGCGCCACAAGGGGAAATGCAGGAAATCAGTATGGAAGTGGATGATGTCGTAGCGTCCCGCCTCGCGCGCCACTTGGGTGAGCTGGAGTAGATGCCAGGTGATCGGGTCGCGGCGCTCCTGCGAGAGGCGCAGGGCCTCGGGAACGATGGGCCGTAGCCGCGCGCTGGTGCGGGAATCGGCGCTGGCGTAAAGGGTCACCTCGTGACCCTGCCGGACCAGCGCCTCGGTGAGGTAGTGCACCACGCGTTCGGTGCCCCCGTAGGTACGGGGCGGGATGCTTTCGTGAAGGGGGGCGATCTGGGCGATTTTCATTGATTCAAAGTCTCCTTCGACGCAGCCACGGCAACTTGCGAGACGATCCGCTCCGTTCGCCTTTCGGGCGTGAGATTCTCCCCACGCGTGTGGGTCCAAGAAGGCATAGACGGAAGCGTCTCAGGGTGCCGGGCTTCAATTCATTCAGGGTTCCAGTCATGACAGCGTAGGTGCGTTCATAGTCGGGTTCGTTAGGTCCGAGGACGCAGATTTCCTTCGTTACAGGCTGCGGTGAATTGATGCTATGCGCGTGAAAACCCCACGTCTGTCGGATTTTTCTGAATGGCAGATCAGCATTATCCGATCGGGGTTTTATCTTCCGCTTCGCGCGCTGGAAACTGGCCGCTGATCGCTTTTGGCTGGCTGTTGGGTGATCGAACACGTTGCCGACGATAGCGATCACCCAGTGGGTCAGCGCGCCAGACGCGAACGCTCGACTGGCGCTCCGCGTAGCGCCATTTCCACTTTGATCACAGAGGTAGCCGCAGCCGCGCCGGCGGCCTTGTCGCGCCTTGCCGAACGACCTGCCGGCCGCACACCGGGCGTGTCCAACTGCGGTCGTCAAACTGGCTGCGCAGACGCGTCAGCGCAGTCCGACAGATAAATCGTCCTGCGCCGACCGCGATTCCCGGCGCATCCGGCTAGGATGAAATTGCAGAACGCGCCCGAGGCGTGGCGAGCCGACTCGGCGACACGCGGACCAGGGCAGCGCAATCAAACCAGCCTGTCGCCCCTGGGCGGCAAAACGGAGGCCAAAAATGACCCGGCAACAACAATCGAATCGCGCGGCGACACCGAATGTGGATCTGCGTTGGCAAACCCTGTGTGCCGCCGGGCTGCTCGGCCTGGCGATTGCCGCCGCGCCTGCGACGGCAATTGGTGCGAGTGAGGCGGCGACAAACAGCGCTGGCGACGCGGCAACGACTGCGGCCAAGGACGACTCGGCCGATCCGGCGCGCGCGGGCGGCTATGTGAGTGAAGCCGAAGCGAACATGAGCAGCGAGCGTTTCGTGCCGCGAAAAGGCGTAGACGATCTGCTCGCCGGCGAGTTGCTTGAAGCCAACGTGGTCAGTGGTGAGGGCGAGAACATCGGCGAGGTGGACGACATCCTGATCGGCCCGGACGGCCAGGTCCACGCGCTTGTCGTCGAGGTGGGCGGCATCCTTGGTATGGGTGAGAAGCCGGTGGCCGTGCGCTTCGAGCGCTTCGCGCGTGACGTCAATGACGAAGGGATGCTCAGACTGAAGCTCGAGGCGACGGTCGACGAACTGACGTCCGCGCCCAAGTTCATCCCGTTCCATGAGGTACGTCAGTGAAGCAGCGTCGGAACATTGACGCCATGTGTCAGTGGGAGAGACGGCATGCCCAAGGCGTGGAGTGACAAGGACGAGCGGCAGTATCGGCACATCAAGAAAAGCGCCGAGCAACGCGGCAAGTCTGAAGAGAAGGCCGAGGAGATCGCGGCGCGCACCGTCAACAAGCAGCGCCGTGAAGACGGGCGTACGCCCAACACGCGCAGCCAGGGTACGGGCAACCCCAACAAGCCGCTGGAACAGCGCACTCGGGCTGAACTTTACAATCGCGCGCGCGAACTCGACATCGACGGGCGCAGCAAGATGGACAAGGACGCGCTGGTTGAGGCGATCCGGAAAGCCAATGAATGACTTCGACAAACAGCAAGAAGAGCGGCCCGCGCAGACGCAGCCGCAACAGCCTGGCCGCGAGCCCGACATGTGGCCTGAACCGGTATCGATCCGCGACGATTACCGCGGCAGCGCAAAGCTGGGCGGCAAGGTGGCGTTGATCAGTGGGGGCGACTCCGGCATCGGCCGCGCCGTCGCCCTGCATTTTGCGCGCGAGGATGCCGACATTGCCATCATCTATCTCGAGGAAGACGAGGACGCCAACACCACGCGCACGCTGGTCGAGGACGAAGGGCGGCGTTGCGAGCTGTTCAAGGGTGACGTCGGCGATCAGGCCTTCTGCACGCAGGTGGTGCGCGACACGATCGATGCCTTCGGCCGACTCGATATCCTCGTCAATAACGCCGCCGAGCAGCACCCAAAGGACGACATCGAAGAGATCAGTGCCGAGCAGTTGCACGACACGTTCCGCACCAATTTCTTTGGTTATTTCTTTCTCGCGCAGGCGGCGCTGCAAGAAATGAAGGACGGCGCGGCAATCATCAACACATCGTCGGTAACCGCCTATCGCGGCAGCCACCACCTGCTCGACTATTCGTCCACGAAAGGGGCGATCACGGC
>CBDULG010000381.1:0-3001 GCA_965367985.1 uncultured Rhodocyclaceae bacterium | reverse complement strand
CGGGCCGTCGCAATCGGCCGCCGCTGGGCTTACCTCGGACCACTGGCCGGCGGAGTCGGCGGCGTGATGCTGATCGCCGGGGCCGACGCGCGCTTCGCGTTCGTCGCCTTCGTCGTCGCCGGCGTGGTGCTGGTTGCCGCCTCGCTGCACGCGCAGCGCATCCAGAACGCGTTGCACGCCAAGGTGCTCACGCTCGGCGCCACCGCCTGGCTGACGGGCGTGCTGGTGTGGGGCGCCACGGGCGATGTCATCCACGCGCAGCGGTGGTGGCTCGCGTTCTTGATCATCACCATCGCGGGCGAACGGCTCGAGCTGTCGCGCCTGATGCGGATCACGCCGGCGATGACGCGCGCCTTCGTGGCGATTCTGGCCGTGCTTATCGGCGCGACGATGTTGAGCGCCTTCGAGATCGGCCAGCGGCTCTATGGCGTTGCGCTGGTCGCACTCGCGCTGTGGTTGCTGCGTCAGGACGTTGCGCGGCGTACCGTACGCGGCACTGCGCTGGTGCGCTTCATCGCAGTGTGCCTGCTCACCGGTTACCTGTGGCTGGCGCTCGGTGGCGTCCTGCTGGCAACGCTCGCGCCGGCGCCCGGCCACGCAGGCTGGGATGCGGCGCTGCATGCGCTGAGCCTCGGCTTCGTCTTTTCGATGGTGTTCGGTCACGCACCGATCATCTTGCCCGCCGTGCTGCGCGTAAAACTGCCTTATCACGCCAGCTTCTACCTGCCGCTGGCGCTGCTGCATGCCAGCCTTGCATTGCGGGCGGGCGGGGACCTGGCGGGGCACTTCGCGGCGCGCGCCAGCGGCGGGCTGGGCAACGCCGTCGCCATCGCGCTTTTCCTCGTGTTGCAGATTTCGCGTGTCGCCGGCGCGCGGCGGAGTCCAAACTGATGCCGCGCCGTGCGCTTGCCCGGCCGCTGAGGCTGCTGTGGCGCCTGACGCTGCCGCTCGGCGCAGCGGTGCTGCTCGCCACAGCGACGGAATTCGTCTATCGCAGCGCGCTCGGTGCGCAGCGCGATCGCGCCTATGCCGAGTTTCAGCTTGCCGCGGGGCATCGCATCAACGCCTTGCGCCAACGTATCGAAACGGTACTCGATCTGCAGCGCATGCTCGCCCGGCATGTCGAAGTCGCCGGTGTGCGATCGAGCACCGATTTTTCGCGCATTGCCGCCCCGCTGATGCGTATTCATGGCTTCATCACCGCGGTTGCCTGCGCCGAAACGGTTGCCACCGACGCCTCGTCGCCCGCGTACATCACACGCCACGCCGTCACGCGCCACCGCTGGCCCGCCGTCGGCACCGATCTGGCGGCGGAGAGCGTGGCGGCGCGCGAGGCGCTCGACATCGCCCGTGAGCAACAACGGACGGTCGCCACGCCACTGCTACGCCCGGCGACGCACACCGTCGAGGGCGTGCGCGCATTCACGCCGGCCGGGGCGGGCATGATCGCGCTTTACCTGCAGGTCAACCGCCTGGCGGAATCGACGCTTTGGTCGGGCATGAACCCCGACGCGCCCGACATGGGCTTCACCATTCTCGATGTCACGACTGATCCAGGCAGCGCCACCGAAATCTATCGCGACACCCTGAGCGACGCCTTTGAAACGGCGCATGCCGAAGCGATCAACTTCGGTGCGCGTCGCTGGCTGGTCCTGGCCGCGCCGACGCCCGGGCACTACGGCTTGCAGCCGTCGGCCGCGGTGCAGCGCCAGCGCTATGCCGGTTGGGCGATCACGCTGCTCGGTACGCTGATCGTCGTTTTTCTGCTGTCGCGTAACCGGGTGATCCACGGGAACGTTCAGCGACGCACCACCGAACTGGCGCGCACCAACCAGATGCTGGCCGATACCAACGCCACGCTGGAAGCCGAGGTGCGCCAGCGTGCGCGCTCCGAGGCGGCGCTGCGCGAGAGCACCACGCTGCAGCAAGCCATACTGCACAGCGCCGATCACGCCATCGTGCTTACCGACACCGCCGGCACGATTCGCGTCTTCAACCCGGCCGCCGAGCGCATGCTCGGTCGCAAAGCCGATGACGTCATCGGCCAATTGACGCCGGTGGACTTCATCGACGACAGCGACCGGGTCGCCATGGAAAAAAGAACCGGTGAGCACGGCGTGGCCGCGGTACTTGCCGCCACACGCCAACTCACCTCGACCGAGCCGGTGGAGCTCGACCTGCGGCGCGCCGACGGCCAACGGGTGCCCGCGTCAGTATCGATATCGCCGCTGGTCGACGCCGCAAGCGGTGCGATTACCGGCTATCTGGCGATCGCCGCCGACATCACGCAGCGCCGCGCGACCGAAGCGCGCATCGTACGCCTCGCCCATTTCGATGCGCTCACCGACCTGCCCAACCGCAGCCTCTTGCACAACCGCCTCGAAGCGGCGCTGGAGATCGCCGAAACCTGCAACCAGGCGCTGGCCCTGTTGTTCCTCGATCTCGATCGCTTCAAGAACGTCAACGATTCGCTCGGCCACCAGGCCGGGGATGCCCTGCTCAAGGCGGTGTCGGGCCGGTTCCGCCATTGCGTGCGCGAACAGGATACGGTGGCGCGCATGGGCGGTGACGAGTTCATCGTCCTGCTGCCGGAGATCGACGGGCCTGACCACGCCGCCGAGGTCGCCACGCGCATCATCGAGGCGCTGGCGGCGCCATTCGACATCAAGGGTCACCGGCTCACCGTCACGCCCAGTATCGGCATTGCCGTCTATCCCGACCATGGCGGCAGCGCTGATCTGCTGGTCAAGCATGCCGACGCGGCGATGTACCACGCCAAGGAGCGCGGCCGGAATAATTTCCAGTTCTACGAGACGCGCTTCTCCGCACGCGCTTCAGCGCGCCTGACACTCGAGAACCGCCTGCGGCGCGCGCTCGAGCGCAACGAGTTCGAGCTTGCGTACCAATTGCAGGCGAACACCGCAAGCGGCGCCTTAATCGGCGTCGAGGCGCTGCTGCGCTGGAACGATCCGGACGACGGGCTGGTGTTGCCTGACACCTT
>CBDULG010000380.1:0-3002 GCA_965367985.1 uncultured Rhodocyclaceae bacterium | reverse complement strand
CCCTGCGCCGCGCGGCAGAATCGCTCGCCCGGATCGATACCCTCGCCATGCCCGATAAGGCCAAGGCGTAGGGGCGTCCAGCGCGCGCTTGCGCTGAGTACGCGGGGTGGCGTGTGCCGGCGCGATTGGCTAAGCTCAAGGTGTCGGTGTCGCCGCAGCCGGCTCGTTCCCGGATCGCGCGGCCGCCCTCGTTCAGGTGATCAGACCATGCAACTTCTTGACGCAAGCGCGGCGCACGCCCGGGATTTGGCTTATCTCGGCAATCTGGCCGGTGAAGGGCTTCCGGAAATTTTCTGGCGAAACATGGCCAAGCCCGGCGAAACGCCGCTGGATGTAGGCGCCCGGCGCGCGGCGCGTGACGCGGGCAAGTTCAGCTACCGGAATGCCCGAATATACGTTGAAGGCGGCCGCGTGCTCGGCATGCTGCTCGCCTTTCGCCTGCCCGATCCCTATGAGACCGGCGATATCGACGAATGGCCGCCCGCAATGCGGCCTCTGTTCACGCTCGAAGCACAGGCGGCAGGCAGTTGGTATATCAAAGCGCTTGCCGCGCTACCCGATCAGCACGGACGCGGTCTTGCCCGCGCGCTCATCGCCGACACCCTGGCACGGGCGCGAGACGCCGGGTGCACACACACCAGTCTGATCGTGGCGAGCGAGAATCACCGCGCCATGCGCGTCTACCAGCATCTCGGCTTCAGCGCCCACGCCCGCCTGCCCGTCGTACCCTATGCTACTGCCATGCACGGCGGTGACTGGGTGCTGATGATGCGCGAACTTGGGCAAGACGTCGGCGGCGAACCATGAACACTCGAACATGACCGTCGATTTCCGATAACAGGCGTTCAATCGAACCATTTACGGGAGGAGCAAATGGCCGACGAGGTTCAAGCAACAGGCTGTTGCCTGTGCGGCGCCGTCGAGGCGCATGTCGAGAAAATCGATCACGGGGTCGGCGCCTGCCACTGCAGCATGTGTCGAAGATGGGGCGGCGGCCCGCTGCTGGCGGTCGACTGTGGCACCGAAGTGAGCTTCAAGGGCGAAGATGCGATCACCCGCTACAACTCGTCCGAATGGGCCGAACGCGGTTTCTGCCGTCATTGCGGCACCCATCTTTTCTACCACCTGAAGGCGAACGGGCAGTACATCATGCCGGTGGGCCTGTTCGGCGATTCGCCGGCATTCGAGATGGATCATCAGGTCTTCGTCGATGATAGGCCGGCGTACTATCGCTTCGCCAACCAGACCAAGGAAATGACAGGCGCCGAGGTGTTTGCCATGTACGCACCGCCTTCGCAGTCATGAAGCAGAACCGTGAGTGGCGATTGGCGCCGCACGCAGCGCTGACCGGCGAGCGGCCACAGGCTCTGGCCACCATGCCTTTCGAACGAGATCCTTCATGACCCAGCACGCGCGCCTGCTGCGCGAGACGCCGATCTTCGGCGCCATTCGCGAAGACACCATCGATTTCCTGCTCGACCGCAGCTCGCTGATCGAGTTGGGACGACGTGACTGGTTGCTGCGTGAAGGCGAGGCGATGGGCTCGATGTTCGTCGTCGAGAAGGGTGAACTGGTCATTCTCAAACTGTTCGAAGGCCGTCAATACCTGCTCAGCACAATGGGGCGGGGCGACTGCATCGGCGAAATGGCGCTGTTCGACCTCATGCCGCGCAGCGCATCGGCGCTTGCCATCGCGCCCTCGCAATTGCTCGAAATTACCGCCGCCTCGCTGCTCGAAATCGCCGAGCGCGACATGGAGCAGTTCGCCCTCATCCAGATGAACATGGGCCGCGAAGTCACCCGCCGCCTGCGCATCTGCGAGGAGCGCATCTTTCGCCACGAGCAGTTTCCTGAGTACGACGTCGCGGCGTGCACACGCATGGCGGAAAGCCCGGCTGTGCCCGGCCGTCTGCCGGGCGACTGACCGCAACGCGAGGCGGGGGCGTGCCTCGCCGTCGCTAGGAACCTGTCGGGCTTGAGCGATCGTCTCGAGCCACGTGGAAGAGCAGGGCAGATCCGATCGGCTTTCAGGCGCATCCTGGTGCTAAGCAACGAACACGCGCTTGGATATGGATCGCTCTCCCGGCGGCGCAGTAGACCAGCCTCACGTCCGACCGGCGCCTGACCACTTCCCGCCACCCCGTGGTGACCACCGCGACCGCACGCGAAGACCCTCGCAAGTGAATCACAAAGCGGCAATTCGTACGCATCGCGTGCGCTTGTCCACAGTGCACCTATGCGCAACCGTGAAAAAGCACCTTGCTTGACCAGGCAAGAAAATTTCGAAAAATAGCAAGAAAAAAAGTGTTAGAAAGTTTTACACTTTTGTCGGGCGCTGAGCACAAACAAAATTACTAGAAAACAATAACTTACGATATAGAAACAATCGCAAATAAAGAAATCGTGACAAAGTTCTGTGCTATGCATGTAACACTTTGTCGCTTGAGAAAACTGATGTCATCTCAAGCGGTGCTTCGAACGCCAAGAGATTCGGGCGTTTTGGCGCCGTCGCCACGTGGTGGCCCGCAAATTGCGGGGCATGTCTGCCGAGGACCGATATTTCGTTGGTCCCCGAACATGACATCAGGAGAATTTCGATGAAATTGACGCATATTTCAGCGGCATTGACGCTTGCGTTCAGCGTCTCGGGCGCCGCATATGCAAACCCCGTCGTTTCCGGCAAGCATGCAGCGCGCGGCGCTGGCAACGACACGGTCACGCAAACTGCCACGGCAAACTCGACTCAGGGAAATGGTCCTAACGCAAACGAATTTTCGAAGGTTTTGGTCGATTCGAAAAACCGCTCCCGCATCGACACCGATAACAACAAGAGCCGCGGAAACCTGAGGGATAACGAGGGCGAGGCCAGTGCCCGCGACTACGGCAATGCTGCCGCCAACAATGGCAGCACTGCGACCAGCAACTTCAGTCAGGCGTTCAACACGAGCAAGGCCGTGGCCGAGTCGACACTCACCGGCATGGTGACAAGGAACGTGGTGACC
>CBDULG010000379.1:0-3008 GCA_965367985.1 uncultured Rhodocyclaceae bacterium | reverse complement strand
GCTGGCCGACATTTTCATTCAGACCGAAGAGAACATTTATCAGACGAACGCGGAAATGCCGGGTGGTTGGCGCGGTTACCGCCCGTTCACGATCAGCAAGATCGTCGATGAGACACAGAACATAAAGTCGTTTTATCTCGAGCCGGAAGACAAGAAACCGATCATTCCGTTTCGCCCCGGCCAGTTCGTCGGCGTAAAGACGCATCCGGCCACTTCCGAATTCGATGAAATTCGCCAATATTCACTTTCGAACGCGCCCGGTGAAGATCACTACCGGATTACCGTGAAGGCCGAAGCGATTGACACCGCGCGCCCCGGGCATGTCTCCAACTTCCTGCACGCAGCCAAGGTCGGCGATACGCTGCTGCTGCAACCGCCCACCGGTGATTTTGTCGTCAGCAAGTCGACCACGCACCCGGTGTGCATCGGCGGCGGCATCGGCATCACGCCGCTGCTGAGCATGCTGCTTAACGCCATCAAGGAAGGCAAGAATCTCGAAAACCTCGTCTTCATCCAGTGCTGCCAGGACCGCAGCCATCACGCGATGCATGACGAGTTGCGGGCCTTGAGCAAAGAACACCGATTCGCCTATCACGTCGCCTACGAACGCGGCGACGGCGCCGACCATCTGGGCTATCTCAACGCCACCGTGCTCGAAAAGTGGCTACCCGACAGACCCAAAGGCCAGGTCTACCTGTGTGGCCCGACCGCCTTTATGTCGGCTCTCAGCATACTTTTGCGCCGCCTCGGCTACAGCGAAGACCAGTTGCACTACGAGATTTTTGGTCCGCGGGTACGGTTTGGGGAGACGGGATAAGCGGGCGTCGGGTGGGTTGAACGTGGGAAAAGACAGCCGACACGCCCCCATAAGCAACGCGTAGCCCGGATGCAGCGCAGCGGAATCCGGGAATCATCGGCTGATCAATCAATCGCAAACCCCGGATTCCGCTGCGCTGCATCCGGGCTACGCTTGCTGGGCCGTCGCACGCGCATTATTTCGCGCAATCTTCTGGATTGATTAGCTGCCGCCCCGACACTAGATCAATCGAAATATGCCACGGCGAGAGTACTTTGATTGCACCTGTCACAGGCGCGGAAAGTGCGCACCGCCCTATCTCGAGAAGGCGGCCGTTTTCCAATCCAACGACCCGCAGGTGAGACCGTGTCGTATCCGGCACCAGCAGGCGATTCCTGCCCGCGATCGAGACTGGCGCGGACAGCACCAATGCGGTCGATCCAATCACGTGATTAGAAAATCCCGTTAGTGCCGCGATCTCGACCAACTTGCTGCCCTGCCTTCGGTAGACCTTCAGAGTGCCACCGATATGCGGTGTGATGACCGCGGCGATTTCCGCATAGCCATCGCCATCAAGGTCCGTCACGCCGACTGGATTCAGCCAGCGCATCGGCGTCCCGATCGGTGCTGACTGTGCGCTGATCTCAAGACGATCGCCGCGCAATGCAAACATAGCGAGCCGGGAACCGACGTCACGCCCACTCACGATGGTGAGGATCTCTTCAGTATCACCGTCCGACAGCTTTACCCGTCGGGGCGCGAGGTCCTCGAAAACTTCGTCTTCCGGTAATTCGAACGCCAGCGTGCGGCCGCTGTCGGTGGTCACGGTCAGGCGTGCGTATTCGTGCGGTCGCCCAAGTGCAAAGTGACCATAGCGATCTACTGGCGACGTATACCTCGCGGCCTCGATCGCCTCGGCACCAGCATCAGACCCGACAAGGGCGAACACTATGGCCACAGCGCTGAACCGGCGCCCATGCTTAAGGGAAAATTTCATCACTGCCACAACGCCATGGAGTGCGGCCGGATTGTTGCCCGAATCGACTTTATGAGCTTATTGCGCAAAAAGGGCCCCGTCGTGAAATTCGATAGCCTCATGACACGTGAAACTCAACTTCATCCACGCCATCAAGATTGTTTGACTGCCGCGCGAGCCAGAGTACGCGCACCACGTAGGTTGGGCAGACGAAGGAAGCCCAACAATCCCAGTGATCGAAAACGTTGGGCTTCGCTGCGCTCTGCCCAACCTACGCCGCTCCCGTGTTCCGCTTCACCTCTTCTCCACCACCACATCCATCAAGGCCGACATGCCCCGGTGCCCTGGCCCTTCGTCGATCACGGCTTCATGCACGCGCAGGACGTGGATGGTGTGGGCCGCGAAGGCGGTGCGGATGTCGGGTTCGGTATAAAGATTTTCAACGTTCGGCGGGCCGCCGGTGCCGTATTCCAGTTGCTTTGGCGTGTAGCCCTGCAACAGCAGCAGGCCGCCGGGTTTGAGGGCGGCGAGGATGCGTTGGAAAAGCGTGGCGCGCTCGGCGGGCGGGGCGAACTGGATGAAGATGGCGGCGACGGCGTCGTAGCGCGCGCTTGGCCATTGCCAGGTGTAGGCGTCGGCTTCGATGTGATTGACGCTGACCTGCTGCGCTTTGGCGAGCGCTTTCGCCTTGCTTACCGCGCTGGGCGCGAATTCGAGCGCGTCGACGTGATGCCCCTGCGCGGCAAGGAAAACGCTGTTGCGCCCTTCCCCGTCGGCAACGCTGAGCACCCGGCTGCCCGGTGTCAGTCGGTATGCTTCGCGGCGCAGGAAGTCGTTGGGCGCGGTGCCGAACAGATATCCGTCGCCAGCACCGGCGAAGCGTGACTCCCAGAAGTCAAGCGGGTCGTCGGGCGCGTCAGTCATCAATCCGTAACGTGTGCGCGGATGAAATCTTTGACCGCATCGACGTCGACCGGCATCACTTCGCAACGCTGCGGCAGGCCTTCGAGGTGCGCAAAGCCTTCAGGGCGCGGCGGCACTTCGCCGAGCGCTTCCTGAACGGTCTCTTCGAACTTCACGGCTTGTGCGGTTTCGAGTACGAGCATGGGCACATCGTCGTCGCGCACTTGCTTGCCGACCTTGAGGCCGTCGGCAGTGTGGGTGTCGATGAGTAAACCGTAATTGTCGCGCGTGCTGCGAATGGTCGCGAGGCGGTCGGCGTGGGTACTGCTGCCG
>CBDULG010000378.1:0-3014 GCA_965367985.1 uncultured Rhodocyclaceae bacterium | reverse complement strand
CTGTCTCTTTATCACAAGTTACCCGTCACCATTTGGCTCAGCCGGTACCCTTCGAGGCGCTCGTGCAGTCGAAACCAGCCCTGCCAGATGGTGGCCCACCCGGCGCGCCCGGTGCGCTTCGTGTCGGTAAAGCCACCCAGGCGTGCCAGCGCCGTGTACGTCCACGCGGCGGAGGGCGTCTCGTCCGGCGGCGCGCACCGTTCGGTCGATACCCAAAGCACACGCCACTCTTCGCGCTCCAGCACGGTGGGTTCAGGTGCCTCGCCTGCCCTCGACGATTGGGCCAGGAACACTTCGTTCAGTTGCAGCAGACGCACCGCCACAAAGGCGGTAATGGCGATCATCCGCTCCAGGTTCGAGGCGCTTTGCAAACGCTGATGCTCGATGCGCACACCGCTCTTCCATGCCTTGTGGTACTCCTCGATGCGCCAGCGCAGCTCGTAATCGCGTACCACCCGCTGCACGCCACTCAGATCGTCGACCGGCTCGCCGGTGAGCAGGTACCAACACAAGGGCGTGACATCCTCGGGCGGATCGATCTCCTGCACCAGTACTACGTTGAGCCCCAGTGCCGGCGCCGCGGCGCACAAGCGCTTCGGCGCGCGCAGGCGCATCGGAATGGCACGCAGCAGCACCCGCGCATCGCGCGCTTTACGCCCGGCGCGCTGAGCCACGTGCACCGTGCGCTCGCCAATGATAGGAGCCTGCTTGGCGGCCACTTCGAGCAGCTTGTCGCTACTGTCCTCGACACACCGATCGACGCTGGCGCGCACCACGAAGCGTTGGCCGTGCTCAAGCTTGTAGCTCAAGTATTCGTACACGTCCGACTCCCGATCGCACACCGAAATGACCCGCTCCATGTCCGAGCCCAAGCGCGCAGCGACCTGTTCGGAGGCGCGCTGCCATTTGAAGCTCTCCTTGTCGGCGTACGCGCGCTCCTTGCGCTTGTGCCGGCGCCCGTGCTGCGAGGCATCGCGACTCCAATGGTGCTGCTCGATCAGACCGACCGTGCGTTCGCTTTGACATTCGACCAGAAGCACCGAATGGACCAGAAAGCCACGCGTTTTGCCATCCGCTTCGCTACCGATCGGACCGAGTTGCTCAGCGAGCGAATGCCGATAACTCAAGGCGGTCGTGTCTTCAATGGCCAGCAGTCGTTGATGTTCGCTTGCGCGCCGGGCGACCGACTCAAATCCCCCTTCGCGAATCGCCTGCGCGCTCACCTTCTCGTTCTCAATCAATCGATAGCTCCCCAACTGCGCAGCTGCATCGCCATCGCAGCACTTGGCCATCGAAGCGCCGCTTTGCGCGGCCAGGCGACGGCCCATATCCACTACGCGCCGTGTGCGTCGCACGTCGCCCAAATCGCACCCGCCAAAGATATCCTCCGCCCAATCAAGTGCGGCCGTCAAGAACACCATCGCCTCAACTCACGCCAATTCAAATACTTGCATGATATTGCTGAACTAAAATGTGATAAAGAGACAGCCCCGGGAGAGGGGCCGGGGGTGAGGGCCCCCCGCGCCAGAAAATGCCGTTAAAGACAAGCTGCAAGAATCAGATCTTAGCCAACCCCTGTTCCAGATCCGCCACCAGATCCTCACCATTCTCGATACCGGCCGAATAGCGAATGAGGCTTTCGGGGATGCCGGCGTTGGCGCGTTCCTGTTCGGTCAGTTCGACGTGGCTGGTGGTGCGCGGCGGTCCGACGAGGGTGCCGACGGAACCCAGGCTGGCCGCCTTGTGGGCGTAGTGCATGTTCTCGAGCAGGGTGACCACATTCTCGAATCCGCCCTTGAGCGAGAAGCTCAGCATGCCGCCGAAGCCGCGCATCTGTTTCTTGGCGAGGTCGTGATTCAGGTGCGTTTCGAGGCCGGGATAGAAGACCTGGTCGACCTTGGGGTGCTGCGACAGGTAGGTGGCGACCTTCATCGCGTTCTCATTGTGGCGTGCGATGCGCAGTTCGAGCGTCTTCATGCCGCGCAGGATCATGTAGGCCGACTGCGGGTGCAGCGTGGCACCGGTGATTTCGCGATAGTGGAAGATCTGGTCGATCAGCGCCTTCTTGCCGACCGCCAGCCCGCCCATGACGTCCGAGTGACCGTTGAGGTACTTGGTGGCGCTGTAGACGACGATGTCGGCGCCCAGCGCGATCGGACGCTGGTTGATCGGCGTGGCGAAGGTGTTGTCGACCACCACGATGGCGCCGTTCTCATGCGCCACTTTCGCCAGACGCTCGACGTCGACGATCTTCAGCGTCGGGTTGGTCGGGGTCTCGAGATAGAGCAGCTTGCAGCCTTTCCTGACTTCGCGCTCGATGGCGTCGAAATCACTGGTGTCGACCATGCACACATCGACCTTGAGGCGTGGCAGGAAACTGATGAAGATCTTGTTCGAGCCGCCATAGGTGTCCTTGATCGCCACCACGCGGTCGCCCGGCGCGAGCAAGGTGAACAGCGTGTTGCTGATCGCCGCCATGCCGGTCGAGAAACTGGTCGCTTCCTCGCCGCCGTCGAGCAAGCGGATCTTTTCTTCGAGCGGGCGCACGGTGGGGTTGGTGTTGCGCGAGTAGATGTGCCCTTTCTTCTTGCCCATGCCGACCTGGTGCCATTCCTCCATGTCGTCATAGCCGAAGGTGACGGAGTTGAAGACGGGCAGGCAGATCGCATTTTCGGCGAAGAGCTTGGCTTCGCCGGCCCATACCGATGCCGTTCCGAAGTTGTTTTCGAATTCACTCATTGCTGTTTCTCCTTGGTCAAAGTGTGTGCCCGGCGCGCAAAGGCGTCGCGCGGGCGGTGTTCAATCGGGGATGAAACCCGGGGTGTAGCGGACTCAGTCGACCACCTCGGCGACCACCGCGAGGGTGTCGCCGCAGCCGATAAGACCGGGGAAATGCCGCGCCGCGAGAATGCCGCTGCGCCCGGCGCGATACTCGATCGGCGGGGTGCCGGTGCGCGTCACGTCATAGACGCGGCCGACCACATCGCCGGCGTTCACCGGATCACCGAGATCGA
>CBDULG010000377.1:0-3024 GCA_965367985.1 uncultured Rhodocyclaceae bacterium | reverse complement strand
GTACGCCTCCCATTTCGACCAGTGCAGGTCCTTGGTGAGCGGTTCCCCTTTTGGACCGGTCAGAAACTTCTGGCTGTTGTAGAAGCCACCGCCATGCACAGCCCACAGCTCACCGAAAACGCCGCGTTCCTTGTCAGCCTGCTTCTTGGGCGGCTTGAGCGAGTTGTCGAGCATGACGAAGTAGAACGATGCGCCGATCCATGCCACCCCGGTGATCAGGTGCAGCCAGCGCAGGAGCAGGTTTGCCCAGTCGAGCAGATACGCTTCCATTAAAGAGGTCTCCCGAATCCTGACGATTGTCGATGGGCCGAATCAGCTGCCGCGGTAGGTGGAGTAGCTCCACGGCGATACCAGCAAGGGCACGTGGTAATGCGCGCCGGTATCGGAGATGCCGAAACGCAGTGCCACCTCATCGACAAACGGGGGTTCGGGCAGATCGAGTCCTTGTGCGCGAAAATAGTCACCCGCGGCAAAAACGATCTCGTAGGTGCCGCGCTCCATCGCATCGCCTTCGAGTAGCGGTTTGTCGCAGCGGCCATCGTCGTTGGTGACCGTGCGCGCCACTTCGCGGCGTTCGCCATCGAGCCGGTAAACCGTGACGGCGATGCCCCGGCCCGGGCGGCCGGCGGCGGTGTCCAGAACGTGCGTGGTCAGTCGTCCCATGTGTGTCTCCTGTTGCGCTGTGTATTGGTCTGAGGGCGAGTCTACGGTTGATTGCTCTTATGGATACGCATATGTTGTTATAACCGGTATATCGCTTTGAGTATCCCGCGATCGAGCGAGTCAGGCGTAATAGCCCTTCCTTTCGGAGCGCGCGCATATGAGAAGAAAAGACGACCCGCTGGATACCTATCTGCTGCGTGTGTTCTGCTTGCTCATCAACGAATGCAGCGTGTCACGCGTTGCGCTGCGTCTCAATCAGTCACAGCCGGCAATCAGCGCCGCACTCAAACGCTTGCGCGAGATCATGGGTGACCCGCTGCTGGTGCGTGAGAAAGGGGGCATGGTGCCGACCGAGCGCGCCGTGTCGTTGCTCGCACATGCCAAAAGTGCGCTCGCCGAAATCGAGCAGATGACCTCCGATCTGGAGGACTTCGAGCCCTCGACCAGCCGGCAAAGTTTTCGTATCGGTGCGCCCGACTATCTGGCGCCCGTGTTCTTCAAGCGCGTCACCGAGCATTTCCGCGACGAGGCGCCCAACGCCACGCTCACCCTGCATTCGCTCGGGCCCGATTTCGAGTTCGAGCGTTCACTCGCCGAAGGCTCGCTCGACCTGGTCATCGGCAACTGGGAAAAACCGCCAGAACGCATGCATCTGTCGATGCTGCTCGAAGACGACATCGTCTGCCTGGTTTCCGCCAAACATCCGCTCGCCGGCAAGGGCATGTCGATGGACGACTTCCTGCGCGCGACGCATGTGGTTCCCTTGCCGTATGCGCCCGGTCAGCGCGGCGTGATCGACGGCGCGCTGGCCGCGCTCAAGGTCAGCCGCAAGGAGCGGGTCGTGGTGCAATCGTTCACCGTCGCACCGTTTCTGATCCAGGGCACCGATCTGGTGTTCACCACCACACGCCACTTCGCCAATTTCTACGCGCAATTGCTGCAACTGGCGATCTTGCCCTCACCGGTGTCCTTTCCGCGAATGCGCTTCTACCAACTCTGGCACGAGCGCAATCACCACATGCCCGGCCATCAATGGTTGCGCCGCTTGCTCACCGAGCACGGGCGGGAATTGCAGAGCGTGGGGTGATTCGGTTTGTTTCGCTTCCAACGCGTTGTACAAGCACGTGCGGTGCTTGCAAAGCGAAACGCTACGCTATACAGTTGAGCATGATTAAGAGCTTTGAGCACAAGGGCCTGAAACTGTTCTTTGAAACGGGACGAAAAGCCGGTATCCAACCGCATCATGCGGCCAAACTCGCTCGGCAGCTTGCCCGTCTCAATGCCGCACGTGGTCCGGACGACATGAATCTGCCGGGCTGGCGACTGCACCCGCTGGTAGGCGATCTGGCCGGGCATTTTTCGGTCACCGTTAGTGGGAACTGGCGGTTAACCTTTCGGTTCGAGTCAGAACACGCCGTGCTCGTCGACTACCAGGATTATCACTGAGGGAACCCGACATGATGACTATGCACAATCCGCCACACCCCGGTGAAACCTTGCGCGAAGACGTGCTGCCGGCGCTTGGCTTGACCGTCACACAGGCGGCAGCACAACTCGGTGTCACCCGTGCCGCGTTGTCCCGCGTGCTCAACGGCCGCGCCGGCATCTCGCCAGAAATGGCCTTGCGGCTCGAAGCCTGGCTAGGCGTCGAACACGGCGGCCGCGCCGACAGCTGGCTCGCTCAACAGGCGGCGTGTGATTTGTGGAAAGCGCGCCAGGCGGGCATGCCCAAGGTGCAGCGGGCGCCGGATTTTGAAGAGGCCTGACTTGGTCGAATCGCTATCAGTTCGATCCTTATCGTGATCCGAACGTGGCACTTTGCGAATATTGATGCGGTTCCTTGGCTTCGCGCGACTTTGATCGCAGGCCTGACGTGAAACTACAAATTCTCTCCGACCTGCATATGTCGACCGGCGAACTGGTCTGCCCCAAGACGGATGCCGACCTCATCGTTCTCGCGGGCGATGTCGCGCGGCCCGCGGCGGCGATGGCGTGGGCGACCGCACTTGGGCGGCGAGCGCTTTACGTGCCGGGCAATCACGAATTCTACGGTGGCAGCCTCGACGGCACGGTGGCCGAACTCAGGCGCTTGGCAGACGGCAGCGACGTGAGCGTGCTCTACAAGGACACCGCCGTCATCGACGGCGTCCGCTTTCTGGGCGCCACGTTGTGGACCGACTTCCGCCTGTTCGACGACACCGGGCAACGCGACGCCGCAATGGAGGCAGGTCTCCGCTTCACGCGCGACTTCAGCCGCATCCGTCTGTGCGAAGGCGATGACGCATTGTTTACGCCGTCGCACAGCATCCAGCAGTTCGATGAACACGCCGACTGGCTCGCCGCACGACTGCGCGAACCGTT